>WRMR01000006.1 GCA_009776995.1 Planctomycetaceae bacterium
GGCGGCGGACGCGGTGGTCGTCAACGGCCATGCCGCCGCATTACTGTTGGCGTTTGGGACGCTTGCCCGGCATAACCGCTTCGACGTGCTGACGACGCCCGGCGATTTGTACGAAACGATGAGTGGTTATCGTATCGATGACATTTTCCTGCAAGCTGGTTGCGAGCCGATGACGGTTGGCTCACTGACACGGGCGACACTCGACGATTATGCTACGGGCGCGACCGGTGAAACGGCGTTCATTTATTGTGCCAACGGCATTGACGGTTGCCTTGCGGTCGAACGCAACCTGCCGGAACTTTCGCCATTGACCGATTTTGCCCGAAAGCGGAGTGTCCCGCTGGTCTATGACGCGGAATGGTGTACGTTTCACGCAACGGACGATTACGGTTTGAAAGGCGTACCGGCTTGCTGCGATTTGGTGAAACAGGGCGTCTCGCTGTTGGTTTTTTCGTGCGGTGGATTGATCGGTTGCGATTTTGCAGCGGTAACATGCGACAACGATCCCCATGTCGCGTCGAAACTCATGCAACGTTGCGCCCCGGCGGTCATCGCAGGCGATAAATCGCTGATCCGCGAAATCCGCAAATCGCCGCTGTTTCCGATGTTCGTACCGTCGCGGCATGACATGGCGGCGTTCGAAGCGGTCTTGTCGCTGTCGATGACGCGGGATTCCGCAGAAATCGAATTGCCCATCTGGCAGCTTTTGAGTACGGACAACGATAACCTCAAACTCCGGGCCGACCGCATGGCTCTGCAAATCGCGGCGATTCCCGGCGTGGCCGATGCAAGCGTCGTGCCGGAACCCGCGCAACTGACGCCGTTGCGGCCGCGATATCGCATCCCTTCGCTGGAAGTCCGTGTGACTTTTGCCGCGAAAACGGCGGTCGAAATGCTTGCGGCTCTGGCGTCTTACAGTTCGGAGCAGGGACCGGCGGGCATTGCCGCAACCGTGGTGCCGGATCAGCCGTACACGATCGCACTGAACCTGCGAACGGTGTTCGCCAAGCATGATATGCTGATAATGGAAGCGTTGATCGCGCTGTTGTCTGAACCATAACTTTGAAGGAACCCTCTCATGACAGAAGCCCCATCCCCCGTCACGCCCAAAATCACGCCGGAGGCCAACGTCGAAAAGCCGCGCAAGATCGGTTGCATTACCTATATGTGGGTTGTGGCGTTGGTACTCATGTTTCTCGTCTGGTACAACGGCTTGCGTTCGGTGCCGCTTCGCGTTTCGCCGGAAACGACGTACATCACCGAACCGTTGACGCCCGACGGCAAGCATGTCGATTACGTCGCCGCGTTCAGGCAGAGGCTGTACCCGCCGGAGATCGCGACCGACGACAACGGGTATCGCCTGGTGTTCCGCCGTTTGCGGGACGCGGGTCACTCGCCCGCCTTGTCGCCGGAAGTCGTGCAAAAATACTGCGACGAACTGGGACTCGACCCAAACCTCAAGGCTGATCTGACGTATCGCGACATTTATGCGTTTATCGACCATGTCCACAAAATGGAGCCGGAATTGCTGACCGGTATCTCCGAATTGGTTTTGAAAGACCGTTTGCAGGAAAAAGAACAACTCAACAAGCGACGGGCCGAAGACATTCCGGCGGACGAAACCCTGACTGACGAGGAAAAAGCCGCTTGGGAGTCTATTCTCGAAGACCGTGAAGATTCGTTGGATGGCAATTTCATCTCAACGTATGATGCTAACCGGATTATTGATCGTTCCGACGAATTGCATCAATTTCCGCTCGTTCTGCGATGGGTTGAGGAAAACAGCCCGGCTCTTGATCTTGTTGCCGAAGCGGTGGCCAAGCCGGTCTATTTTATGCCGATGATTTCTGAAGCTCAAGAGCCGGGATTGGCCGGAATGATTAATATCTCAAGCTATCTGGAAGCCCGGTCTTATGCCCGTGGTTTTCATCCGCGAGCCAGATATAGAGTCGCTGCGGGCGACATTGACGGTGCCATTGACGACATGTTGGCCTGTTATCGTCTTGGCCGGCACTTTGAACGTCAGGGAACGATGGTCACATCATTGGTTGGTGCCGCCATTGAAGGCATGGCCGTTTACATGGCACCTGATGCGAATCTCACTGTTCCGGCAAGTGAAGAGCAACTCCAGCGTCTGGCTGAAAGTATTCGCAATCTGCCGCCAGGCATGACTGTGGAAGAAATTCTTGAAGCAGAGCGTTTTTTCGCTTTGGACTCCATTCAATCCCTTTCCTCACAACAAACTTCGGCCACCAATTATACGGGTGTCCATCGATATCGCTCCATGACGGGAGCCAAGCCATCCCGACAGGAAATGATAAACGAATATTTGCTGGATCATCTGGGCTATGATTGGAATATTGTTGCCCGGCGATACAATGAATCCCTTGATGCAGCGATTTCGGGAACGGCGGGTGTATCAACATCAAAAGCCTGGCGTCCGTGGAACTGGCTGACCGTAAGTTCACGCTCACACGAGTTGGCTAATTTTCTGTTTGACATGGTTCCGAATTCAAGAGCCTTCCGCGAAGCGCACCGCCGCAAAGACTGCACCGACAACATGAAGCAGATCGTTTTGGCAATGCTGATTTACGAGCGGCGGAACGGGACGCTGCCGCCGGCGTGGACGGTGGACGCGGAGGGCAGGCCGCTGCACAGTTGGCGCGTGCTGCTGTTGCCGTATCTGGGCGATGAGGCATTGGCCGAACTGTACTCGCAAATCCGGCTCGACGAGCCGTGGGACAGCGAACATAACCGGCAGTTTCACTCGCGGAATCTCGATATTTACCGTTGCCCCAGTACAACACTGGCCGATGGTGAAACATCGTACACGGTTGTCGTCGGTGAAGAAACCGCCTTCAACGATTCGGGAACAGGCCGCAAACTGTCCGGCTTCGGCCCGAAAAGCGGTGATATGCTATTGCTCGGCGAAATGCCGACAGCAATCTGTTGGATGAGCCCGCACGACATGACCTGGGAACGGGCGAAATTCAGCGATTTTCTCGCCGAAACCCGGCATGTTTCCGAATTTTTTGACGGCGGCACGGTTCATACGGGCGGTGGCAATTTCGCCTTTCGCGATGGGAGCGTGCGTTTCATTTCGAAAACGATGAATGGCGACAAGTTCAGCGGCATGATCCTGGGTATTCAACGTGAAGCAGATGACACCGTGACATTACGGGTCATTTACGAACAAAAGGAAGAACAACGGCGAAAAGAACGCGAAGAAGAACTCAAGGAGCAGGAACGTCTGAAGCGCGAACAATGGCGGAAGGAACAAGCCGAAAAGGGTGAGGGCTTTGGGGATTTCGAATTTCCCCCTGGGTTTGAAAATGGTTCTTGGGGTGAACCGCCGAAAGGGGAACCGGTGGAACCTTCGACCAAAAGTCTCGGTCGTTCGCTGATGCGCCGGATCATCCCGCAAAAACAGGAGCCGGAATGATAGTCCCAGATATCAGTGTCGGCGATTTACGGACAACTTGAACAGTGTGCCAGCTTCAAGCCGGCTGTCGCCGCCGTGACCGCTCGGAGATCGGTCACCCACCTTGAGAGCAATCGGTCACCACCTTACAGTGTCACCCATCTTAACCAACCGGTCACTAACGTTCCCGGTTGCTGTTCCGTATCACTCGCTATTCTTGACATTTTCTCCCCGTGCCGGTAAACTAAAATAGGAGGGAAGAACCATCAC
Organism: Planctomycetaceae bacterium; assembly: GCA_009776995.1. Taxonomy (GTDB): domain Bacteria; phylum Planctomycetota; class Planctomycetia; order Pirellulales; family Thermoguttaceae; genus WRMR01. Next base: position 3,692 of record WRMR01000006.1, read on the forward strand.
GCAAAATTGGATGAGCTGTTGGTTGGAAAAAACCTTGCCTGGCTTGAATCGAATTGAATACCCTTTGTTAAACCTTTTTTATTGACAGTCATTCCCATGATTACCCTAGGCTATTACCCCGGATGTGCGTTGCACGGTTCGTCGAATGATTACGAGAAATCAGTGCGGGCGTGTTGCAAGAAACTGGATGTTTCGCTTGCGGAACTGGACGATTGGATCTGTTGCGGGGCGTCGGGCGCGCACATGATCAACAAGAAACTCGGCACGGCACTGCCGGCGCGGAACCTCGGCATCGCCGAACGGGACGGCATCGGCGAGTTGCTTGCCCCGTGTCCGCTTTGTTCGATGGAGCTGATCAAGGCGAACACGAAGGCCGCCGAGTCGGAGGCGTTTCGGAAAGAGATTTCCGAAATCGTCGAGTTGCCCGTGACCGGAACATGCCGCATACTCAACCTGATTCAGGTGTTCCAGAAAGTCGGCATCGAACGCATCCTTGAGAAAGCGACGCAAAAACTCGACGGAATGAAGCCGGCCTGCTATTACGGCTGTCTTTTGACGCGGCCGCCCAAGACCTTGCAGTTCGACGATCCGGAGCAGCCGTCGAGCATGGAAACGCTGCTCGCGGCACTCGGTGCGGAACCGGTCGATTGGAATTACAAGACGGAATGTTGCGGGGCTGGACTGACGCTGGCCGACGGCAAGACGGTCGAAATGCTGGTCGGCAAAATCCTGAAAAACGCGAAGGGTCACGGCGCGACCTGCATGGTCGCGGCCTGCCCGATGTGCATGGTCAACCTCGACATGAAACAGGCCGACACCGAAAAACGCCTCGGCGAGAAATTCGGTCTGCCGGTGTATTACCTGTCCGACCTGATCGGCCTGGCGATGGGGCTGTCGAAAAAAGAACTCGCGATTGACAAACATTTTGTGAAAGCGTGAGAAAGTGCAGAGTGTACTTCAAGGAGTCACGCTATTGCAAGTTGATTGAAAACAACAGCCGGGAACGTCAGTGACCGGTTTCGTGACAGTTGACTTAACCCGTCACTTGCGTTCCGGGTTGCTATTGAAAAAAGCATGTTATTTCTGCGAACCTGGCAAACAATTCATCTCACAGTGACGAGGACCACATGGAAACAAAAACAGAATGGAACAAGGTCAACCCGGAGCCGGAATCCGGGAAGCCGCAAAAATTATCAGAACGAAAGTACACATGACCACATTAACGATTGAACTATTGAATCCCGATGCGAAGCGAATTCTTGAAGAATTGGAGCATGTCGGTTTGATCGCCATCAGTGAAGCGAAACCACGGAACGTATCGCATCGTGTGATGGAATTGAAAGGACTGGGCGAGGAAATCTGGAAAGATGAAAGTGTCGGCGATTATATCAACAAGGAACGCGAATCATGGGATTTTTAGAACGAATGGAGGGGCAAACGGTTTATGTTGACTCGCCGGCTTTTATTTATTTTTTTGAAAACAACGAACAATATGAAATACCCTTGGATCGTTTTTTTACTGCGATGGATCAAGGTCATTTTCGGACGGTTGCTTCAACGATTGTTCTTGCCGAAATTCTCGTCAAACCCTGTCGTTTGGAACAATGGGAGCTTGTGGAAAAGTATGAATTGATTCTTGCAAGCATTCCCGCATTTGTCACTGCTTCCCGTGGATCGGAGGGTGGCTCGCACTGCGGCAAAACTCAGAGCGGCTTTCTCGCTTTTAACTCCGGCTGCCATTCATTTGGCAACCGCCGTGTCGTGTCGGGCAGAGTTTTTCCTGACGAATGACCGGGATTTTCGAAAAATCAAAACATCAGAGATACAGATGCCGGAACTGATTCTTCTTGATGATTTATAGCTTGTAAGGCCATGGTAAAACACGCATTTCGCAATACACTTTACACGAACGATAATTTATACGTGTTATCGGGGCTCAACAGCGGGTTTGTTGATCTCATGTATCTTGATCCGCCGTTCAACTCGAAGCGGATGTACTCCGTACCCGTCGGTAGTAAGGCTGCCGGTGCGAGTTTCAAGGACATGTGGACATGGAAAGATGTGGATGAATTCTATCTCGATTCGCTTGCCAATAATTTTCCCGCCTTGGCAAGATACATCGCTAGTGTCGGTGCCATTCACAGCAAACCGATGATGGCCTATCTGACCTATATATCGCAACGGATGATTGAAATGCACCGGATATTGAAAGAGACGGGCTCGCTTTATCTGCATTGCGATCCGACGGCGAGTCATTATTTGAAACATTTGCTTGACGGCATTTTCGGCAAACAAGGGTTTCGCAATGAAATTGTTTGGTGTTATCGCGGCGGCGGTTCACCAAAAAATGATTTTGGACGGCGGCACGATACCATTTTTCGATATTCCAAAAGTCACGAACTGATTTTTAATGGCGATGCAATCCGAGTTCCCTACCAAGCCGAAGGAATCCATCGCAAGGATGATGCAATGTGGGGGAAACACAAAGGAACAGACAAAGTATATAAGCCTCACCCGGTTGGCAAGATACCGGAGGATTGGTGGATCATTAATATATTAAACGCAAATGATCCCGAGCGTACCGGCTATCCCACACAGAAGCCGCTTGAACTTATCAGGCGAATCGTTCTGGCATCATCTCACGAAGGCGACATCGTGATGGATCCCTTCTGCGGTTGCGCAACAACTTGCGTCGCCGCCCAAACAATTGGGACGAAAATGGATCGGCATCGACATCGAAAAGCAAGCGGTGCAAGTCCTCATCCAACGTCTGAGCGACGACGCCGGACTTTTCAAGGATTTTATTGCAACGGACCAAATTCCCAAACGGAACGACCTCAAAATTGTTCCGCCGTCTCCATCCGTCAAAGAGCGGTTATACAAAGAACAAAAAGGCAAGTGCAACGCTTGCGGACAGGATTTTGAAATTTGGAATCTTGAGATTGACCACATCATTCCCGTCGCCAAAGGCGGTGGCGATTATTACGAAAACTACCAACTACTGTGCGGTTCATGCAACCGGATCAAGGGGGATCGTCCGATGGAGTACCTGCGCATGAAAATCGAAACCCGTGAACGCATGATGAAAAATACCGTGTTTTTCGGGGAGTGATTATCAAGGAATCACGCTACTGCAAGATGATTGAAAACAGTAACCGGGAACGTCAGTGACCGCTTTTGCCACGGACTTGGTTGAAAATACACAAGCCATTGAATGAAAGCAAATCACCCTATCATCAGAAAGAGACAAGAACATGACTGAAACTTATGAACCCAAAATTATTGCGTTTGTGTGCAACTGGTGTACGTACCTGGGAGCCGACCTGGCGGGGACGAACCGGCTTGAGTATCCGACCAACATACGGATCATCCGCTTGCCGTGTACGGGACGGATTGATTTTAACCTGATCATCAAGGCCTTCGAGGTGGGGGCGGATGCCGTGCTGGTGTCCGGCTGCCATCCGGGCGACTGCCACTACAACGCGGGCAACTACCACGCCCGGCGACGCTGGATATTGTTCCGCGAACTGATCGACACCATTGGCATTGACATGGAACGCATCCACTTTTCGTGGATTTCCGCCGCCGAAGGCAAAAAATTCCAGGAATTTATCACCGAGATCGTTGACAAGACAAAGCAACTCGGCCCGTACCAGGACTACAAAACCGTGTGCCATACGTAGTACTCCGCATCTCAAATCCACATCATGGAGTTGAATTGTGTTTCAGACCGGGGCATTTCTTTTTTATGGGTTTTGCGGTTTGATTGCAGAACGCAACGTCATCCGGGATTTTTGCGTTCAACGCGTCCATTGATACGAAACAGACAGGTCAGGCAAGTATCATTGAGTTGACGCGTCCGATGTTTTTTTCTCGTGGAGATTCAAGACGAAGCGTTCAAAAGGACGTTTCACGCGGGCAAAGAGTGGTTCTTCTTGCGGACGCAACGGATTGACGAGAATGCTTCGTATGCCTGCGAGGTTGGCCGCCACGACATCGGTAAAGACCTGATCGCCAATCAGAGCCGTGTAACGCGGGTCAACATAGAGCATGCGCATGGCTCTTCGGCAACCGGACGGCAAAGGTTTGTAAGCCGGTGCCAAAAACGGCAGATTGAACATCTCCGCCAATGGCTGAATGCGCTGTCGGCGTCCGTTGGAAAGCAGGCAGAACTGAAACCCCTGCTTTTGTTTGCGTTCCAGCCACTCGGCAATTTCAGGCAAGACGGTTGTGCTGCTGTAGTATTTCAGTGTGCAATCTACATCAAGCAGAATCGAATAGATATCCTGTTCCTTGAGCCACTTGCGGTGAATTTGCATGATGCTGTCGAAGCGATAATCTGGAAAAAGAAAGTTCAGCATATCAATAATATTGTGTGTTGAAAATCAATAACAATCAATCGTCATTGGATAGTTATCGTTTCACTTTGCCAAAAACCTTTGGTTTGTCAGATTTGCGCGGTGAAAACCTTGAAATCATAAATTTCTTGCGATTCAGTCCCAATTTATACCATAACATACGTTATGATAAAACAATGGGTAAAATTTGATTTGCAATATCTTTAAATTTTGGTGCATTTTGATTTGTTTCCACTGAGAGAACAGAGAATGATTTCAAAAACTATTAATCACTCAAACTGGAAACAACACAATACCGAAAATAGCATAACATGATCATTTCGGAGTTCATCTGGGGGAGGGGGGGTATTTTCCAGCGTTACTAAGGGAATATGATGAAACACCCTTAGTAACTGGGAAATTCACCCAGAATCACTTGGAATATCACCGCCTGATCCTTCACTTCCGCATTAAGCACTTACTGCTTGAGTGAATAAAAAAAACAATAGCTTGATATTGTGCCACCTGTAATGATTATCGAGACAAATAAGACATGTGAAATTGGTTTTAGTCGGGCAGTCAAACATGGAGTTCTTGTTTTTGATGGCCCGATGGGGACGGAACTGTATCGGCATCATATTTTTACGAATCGCTGTTTCGAAGAAATCAACCTGAGCGATCCGGGGTTGGTGAAAAGCGTACATCAAGACTATTGTGACGCTGGAGCCGATGTTTTGACGACCAACACCTACGGTGCCAACAGAATTTCGCTCGAAAAGCACGGTCTTGCTGATCGTGTTGCTAAAATCAACGCCGCCGGGGTTCAAATTGCGAGAGAAATCGCAATGGCAGCGGATCGCAACGTTTTTATCGCCGGTTCGGTCGGGCCGATCATCTCTTCGGTTCACTCGGAAGATCAATTGATGGATATCATCCTCGAGCAGGTCACTGCGTTGCATTCAGCCGGTGTTGATGTCATCATTTTTGAAACCCAGCCTTCGCGGGTGGCACTCCAACTTTGCGCGAGGGCGATGCAACAAGCACCGGAAATTCCGTACATTTTATCGTGTGCCATTGTGCGTGGTTGCGAGTCGGTGTCCGGGGAAACAGTGCATCGGTTGCTTGCGCCGTTTGATGTTGCAACGCAGCCTGTGGCCGTTGGCATCAACTGCGGGCTTGGCCCGGACGGCATGTTGGAGGTCGTCGGGCAAGCGATGCAAGTGACCGGGTTACCGTTGATCGTACAGCCAAACGCGGGTACGCCCAAAGATTTCGAGGGACGCACGATCTACTACTGCTCACCGGAGTATATAGCAACTTATGCGATGCGTTACGTCAACCTCGGTGCGGCGGGCGTCGGCGGTTGCTGCGGCACGACGTCGGAGCACATTCGCGAAATCGCAAAAATGGTCAAGCCGCTTTCCCGCGCGAGAAGCCCGCAGGCGGAAGTTTTGCAAAACCTGCAACCGGACGTTGTGGAGAAGCTGGACATGCCACTCTCCGAACGTTCCCGCTTTGCCAGGAAGTTAGCCCACCGCCAATGGGTGACAACCATCGAACTGGTGCCGCCGCGGGGATATGACCTTTCGACGATCATCGAAAAGGGCAAAACGCTGCATCGTCACGGCATTGACGCGATCAACCTGCCCGACGGACCGCGGGCCAGTGCGCGCATTGCGTCGCTGATCGTCGCTGAGCATTTGCAGAACGAAGCCCGCATTGAAGCGATTTTGCACATTTGCTGCCGCGACCGGAATCTAATCGGGATGCAGGCCGACCTGTTGGGTTGTGCCGCCGCCGGGGTGCGCAACCTGCTCTTTGTCACCGGCGACCCGCCGAAACTGGGGCATTATCCCAACGCGACAGGCGTGTTCGATACCGATTCAATCGGCTTGTGCGCCGTGCAACGCCGACTCAATCGCGGTGTCGATCTCGGCGGTCAGGCGATGGAACCGCCGACCCATGCGGTCATCGGCGTGGGACTTGACCCGACCGTCCTTGATCGGAAACGCGAAATTGACCGTTTCCGCCGAAAAATCGACGCTGGTGCCGAATTTGCAATCACGCAACCGGTTTTCGACCCTGCTTTTTTGAAATCGTTTCTTGACGAGGTCGGCGACTGTCCGATTCCGGTGATTGCCGGAATTTGGCCGTTGGCAAGTTTTCGAAACGCCCAATTCCTGCAAAACGAAGTGCCGGGCGTGGTCATCCCGGACGCGGTCATGCGGCGGATGGAAGACGTTTCCACCCGGTCACGCGACGAGCAAATTGCTGTTGGAATTGAAATCGCCCGCGAATCCATAACGGCAATACGCAATTTTGTCGCCGGGGTGCAAATCAGTGCCCCTTTCGGGCGAATTGAAATCGCACTGGCGGCTGTGGAGTGAAGCATAACCCCAATCGTATGAAAAAATCTTTCACTGAATGCCTTGTGCCAAAGGCGAACGGAGTGTCCGGTATGCGAACCCAAACCAATGATCCATTCCGGCATTCTATCCGGCACAGTAGTAGCTCTGTTGTTTTGTGCGTACCTTGTTCTGGCACGAAGTGATTGATGTTGCCTGAAACGGGAATTTTGCTACAATGTTTACGTCATCGGTCATCAGGAGAATGAGCTTTTCCCGATATAGATTATCAAGACATTAACCTTTTGTGCAACGGCTTTCAAGGACTTGATTCTATGAGTAATCCTTCCAAATCCTTTGACGATTTATCTGAAAACGACGTTTTTGATGTTCAGCGGATTCGTCAACTTGTTGAAATAATGAATGAGCACCATTTGACGGAAGTTGATTTGCGAAAAGGAGACATGCGCATTCAACTCAGAGGGAATGTTGCCCCGACATTTGCGTCAATGCCAGTTCCCATGCAAACGCCAGCGATTGCCCCGGTTGCCCAAGTGGTCGCAACATCCCCACCGCAAGCCGTCACAGCTCAGGCTCCGGCCGATGACGCGAGTATGGTTTTCATCAAAAGCCCCATGGTGGGAACGTTTTACGCCGCCAAAAGCCCGGAAGCTCCGGCCTTCGTCAAAGTGGGAGATACCATCGGGCCGGAAACCACCGTTTGCATTTTAGAGGCAATGAAAGTTTTCAACGAAATTCAAGCGGAGTGTTCAGGCAAGGTCGTTGCCGTATTGGTCAAAAATGGCGACCCCGTTGAATTTGGCAAGCCGATGTTCAAAATTGACCCGCGCGGTTAAGTGAATAACGAATAGTAATGAAAGTGAATAGTGTGATTTGAAAAATTTGCCATTACTCATTATTCGCTTTTCACCCTTCGTTTTTCACTATTCACTCTTCGTTTTTCACTGTTCACTAAATAGTTGCCATGTTTCAACGCATTTTGATTGCCAACCGCGGCGAAATCGCACTTCGAGTCATTCGGGCCTGTCGGGAGATGGGTATCAAAACGGTTGCAGTATTCAGCGAAGCGGATCGCGGCAGTGCCTACCTTGACCTTGCCGATGTTGCCTTCTGCATCGGGACTGCCAAAGCCGCTGAAAGTTACTTGAAAATTGATCGTATTATCAGTACGGCTGAACTTTGTAATGTTGACGCAATTCATCCAGGTTACGGATTTCTTTCCGAAAATGCTCATTTTGCCGACGTTTGCCGGAGTTGTGGTTACGAATTTATTGGCCCATCAGTCGAGGCCATGTCTCTGGTTGGCGACAAGAACTCGGCTCGTTCGATGGCGCAAAAGCTTGGTGTACCGACAGTTCCTGGAAGTACAGGTCTGATCGAATCGGAGGCGGAAGCTCTTCGTATCGCTCGGGAAATCGGGTATCCGGTACTAGTCAAGGCTTCAGCGGGTGGCGGTGGTCGCGGAATGCGGGTGGCACATGACGCCGAACAATTGAAAGCCGCCATTGGTCAAGCTGCGCAAGAAGCACAAGCTGCCTTTGGGTGTGCAGACATTTATCTCGAAAAATTTATTATCGGCCCGCGGCATGTCGAGGTGCAAATTCTCGCAGATAATCACGGAAACGTCGTGCATCTCTGGGAGCGTGACTGCTCCATGCAACGTCGGCACCAGAAGCTGATAGAGGAAAGTCCTGCCCCGAATTTGAGTCTCAAAACACGCGAGGCGATTTGCGCGGCAGCCAAAAAAATGATTCTTGGGGCGAATTATTCCAATGCCGGAACGGTCGAATTTATTGTTGACAAGGACGAAAATTTTTATTTCATTGAGGTCAACGCCCGAATTCAGGTCGAACATCCTGTTACGGAACTGGTGACCGACATCGACCTGATTAAGGCGCAAATCCTTGTCGCATCGGGAGAAAAGTTGCTGTTTGCCCAGAGTGACGTCGTTCATTGCGGAGCGTCCATCGAGTGCCGTATCAATGCGGAAGACCCGGAGCATAATTTCCGGCCTTCGCCCGGGTGGATCGAAAAACTGATTGTGCCCGGTGGGTTCGGTGTCCGGTTTGACTCGCATGTTTACGCAGGTTACACGGTCAGCCCGCATTACGACTCGATGGTCGGCAAACTGCTGGTCCATCAAAAAAATCGTACCGACGCCATTTCTTGCATGATTCGCGCTCTGACTGAAATGAAGGTCGAAGGAATCAAAACGTCCATCCCGCTCCTGTTGAAGATTTTGGAACACAAAGATTTCCAGGATGGCAAACTCGATACGGGATTTATTGAACGGAATTTTATGAAATAGGATTTTGTGTCACATGATTCTTTCCAAATCCGGGGTCGGGTTCTGTAGCCATTTCCGCTTGTTTTTAAAATTCCGGGTAAAATCGTCCGAAAACACTTCCCCGTAGCAAAGTCGTTATTACAATGGTAGCGAATGGCTTTGTTATGCACCTCACGGGGAGGTTGCCAACCGCAAAACACCATAGCAACAGTGGAATAAGCCCACACGCACGACAAATGTTTTCAGCCACCAGTTTCCACCCCGTCGCCGCCAGTTGGGATGACGATGATTACGACGATTTCGACATCAACGATGACGATTTTGATGATGATTTCGACGAGGATTTTGAAATACTGCCGGACGACGAATTTGAAGATATCGGCGACCTGGATGACGAGGGAATCGACGGCAATGACGCTGACGATGTCGAAGTCATCGACGATGACACGGGACTTGACGACGATTTCGACGATTTCGACGATCTTGCCGCCGACGAGGATACGTTTGATGACTCGGAGGATGGGGAAGAGTAGTGAATGGTTTAGACCACGGTTTTGAAAAGATTTTCGTGATGACCAAGGTGCCATTCCGGGAATTCGATTCATCATTGTACAAAATCAGCTTGAGGTGGTTATCATTAATCTTGGCTATCTTGTAAATCATATTGAGAATTTTGGTTAAGACAAAAAAATGTTTTCAGGAATTGTAGAAGCCTTGGGTCGTGTCGCCGAATTGATCCCGGAACCGCCGGGGTGTCGGCTGGTCATTGAAGAACCGGTCATTCGAGCGACCACGAAAGTTGCCGACAGTATTTCCGTCAACGGCTGTTGCCTGACCGTTGTGGAAACCAATGAGACCACCATGACCTTTCAGGCCGGTCCGGAAACGCTTGCCCGGACCAACCTGGGTGAACTGACTGTCGGGTCGCCTGTCAATCTCGAACGGGCACTGGCCGTCGGCGACCGGTTGGGTGGTCATTTTGTCAGCGGTCACATTGACGGTCAGGGCGAACTGGTCGATATTGTGGATTACGGCGAATGGGCAGACTATTGGTTTGCCGTTCCCGCCGAATTGGCCTCGCAAATGGCCTCGAAAGGCTCCGTTGCCGTGGATGGCGTCAGTTTAACGCTGGTTGCGTGCGAACAAAACCGATTCAGTGTCGCACTGATCCCCTTCACGCTCCAGGTGACCACACTGGGCAGTCGCAAAATCGGTGACAAAGTCAATATTGAGACGGACATTCTCTCCAAATACGTGCAACGACTCCTCGAAGCGAAAGATTGGGCGAATCCTTCTTGAAATCTTCACCCGGGAACGTAAGGGCTCGTGCAAAAATAAGCTGTTCGGTGAATCAGAGCCGTGATGGTCACGGAGTGGTCATTCCACTCGATGACTCTCGACGCTCTGATTGAAATATTCACGTGATATTTTGCGAGACTCCTTTGGCCGCTCCTTTCCGCAAAATGAAACACAACCGGCAATGGCAGAAAAACCGGTGATTGTCGATGAAGAGTAACTGAAAAATTAACGTAATCGTTTACAGATTGATTGGTTTCATTACGAAGACATCAAGAAACGGATTATTTCGAGGAGGATCAGTCAATATGCCGATCTCAGTAAAAGAGTCCGCCCAACAGATCATTGCCGGTTTACCAGATGACGTGACCTGGGATGAAATTCAATACCGCCTTTATCTCAAAGAGATGATTGACGAGGCGGAAGCGGAAATCGCCTCCAGAAAAGTCGTTTCCCTTGAGGAAGTCGAAGAAAGTCTGGCGAAATGTCTCAAGTAATTTTGTCAACCAAACTGAAGCGGCAGATACGGGAAACCGCCGAATCGATTGAGAAAGATTCGCCGCAGATCGCCAGGCGTGTCATACGGAAAATCATCGCTTCGGTTCGTCGCTTGAAGTCCTTTCCAGAATTGGGGGCGGTGACTTCGGAATTTCGGAACCAGCGAATACGTGAATTGCTTGTCTTTCAGTATCGCATTTTCTATCGTTTTGACGAAGCAACGCAAACGGTTTAACGGTTTATATGTTGGCGGTTGCACATGGCAGACAGCAGATGGATGACATGGTTTAGAAGTGTTCAACATAAATTGACAGGATTGCATTGACTCTCACCCGGAGATTTGCCGTGAAGTTCCTGGATTCATGGTCAATGCAAATTTTGTTTTCTTTGCGTAAAAAAACGGAAACCCATCATGAAACAGCCAGAACAATTGGGACCATTTCGGATATTGCAATCGCTCGGCCGCGGCGGCATGGGGGCGGTTTATCAGGGACTCCACGTCGAGACGGGCGAGCCGGTCGCGATCAAGGTGTTGCTCGAACGCTTCGATGAGGAAACGCCCGAGGCACGGCTTCGTTTTGAGGCCGAAATTGATGCGCTGCGCATGTTGCGGCATCCAAACATCGTGCGGCTGAACGGCTACGGTCAGGAAGGCGACCTGCTTTATTACGTTATGGAGCTTGTCTGCGGCGCGTCGTTACACAAGGAACTGAAGAAACAGCGCGGCTTTCTGTGGCAGGACGTGACGAAGATCGGCTACGATGTCTGTCTGGCTCTGAAGCACGGACACGACCGCGGCATCACGCACCGCGACCTGAAACCGGCGAACATCATGCTCGACAACAGCGGGATGGTCAAAATTGCGGATTACGGCATCGCCCATTGTTTCGGCAATCACCGCTTGACGGGGTCCAATTCGGTAATCGGAACGATTGAGTTCATGTCGCCCGAACAAGCGATCGCGGGACCGGTCGGGCCGAAGTCGGATCTGTACTCGCTGGGTGCCGTCTTGTATGCCCTGTTGTGCCGGAAACCGCCTTTTGGTGCAAAGACCCTACCCGAAATCGTCAAAAAGCACCTCAATGAGCCGCTTGAAGACATTTCGCGATTCCGGCAGGATGCACCGGCGGAACTGGTGCGAATCATCCGGCACATCCTCGAACGCAAACCGGATGACCGCCCGAACAACGCGTTTTTGGTCGCCAAACGGTTCGAGGAACTGCTTGAATCGGAGTTCGGTTCGGTGGATTCAGTGATCGTCCTTCCGTCCAAGTTCGACGACACACCGTCGCAGACGCCACCTTCCGACGCAACACGCACTGCGTTTCTTGGAACCCGACATGGCGAGGATGAAAGCAAAGGGGACTCGCAATCCTTTCAACTGCAAACCGGCGTTCCGCTGGAAAAAAACGTGGTCTCACAGACGAATCTTCAAGACGGCACTGACAGACATCATGCCGAAGAAAAGGAAGGCGAGCCCTTGTCACAGTCCTGTTCGATTTATCACGACTTGACAAGTCAGACTCCGGTTGCCGGCAGTTTTACGGAAGATGTCACGCGGCAGACTTCGGCATTCGACCACGTGAAAGAAAATGGCCGTTTTGAGTTGCAACAGGAAAACTCCTCGAACAACATGCAACCGGAGACGAAAGGAGTCCTCGAAAGCACGTCCGCTTTCGGACAGGCACCGACGGTCGGTTCCGGACGCCCGGATGGGATACCGCATATTTCCAAGTTCACTGCCATTGCTGAAGAAGAGCTCGGTTACCACTTCGAGTCGGGGGATTCGGAAAACCGTCCCTTTATTTCGGTTCAAGTGGCCGTGTTGTCCCTGTGTCTGGTCATTTTGGGACTTTGGGCCTGGTGGATGTTGCAACCGCCGTCTGCGGATAAACTTTACGATTCCATCACGCAGCACATTAACCCGGACCGTCGGCCGTTGCGGCAATCGGCCATCCTTGCGGCGGAATCAAGTATTACCAAATTTCTCGAATTGTATTCCCAGGATGATCGTGCCGCGACGGTTTTGAGGTTGCAAAAGGAAGCGGAGTTGGCCAATATGGAACGATACCTGGATCGCCTGCCCGGTGTGGGGGCGACGGACAAAAAATTGCTCCCGGTTCAACGTGCCTACCTGGAGGCGATTTCGTTGATCAATACGAAACCGGACGAGGCTGTGCGCCGTCTGGAGGCGGTCATCACTTTGTACGAAATCCAGCGTTTCAGCGAGGTTGACGAGTCAGATGACTCACAGGGAATCGAATCGCAGGAACCGGATTTGAGCAACCCGATCAGTATGACGGTCGAAATCGCCCGGCGACAATTGGAAACCCTGCGCGGCGACATGACGCCAATTATCGAGGACCAGATAGAACAACTGGAACGCGTGGTGGAACGTATTGAAAGTGTGGAAGCCACAGACCCTGACCGTGCCGCCGCCATGCGAAAAGCGGCCGGAGAATTGTATTCGGATAAACCCTGGGCGGCAGGTATTCTTGCCCAATTGGATAGAACGAGATAGCTGTGGCTTCCCGGCTCCAGGAACCGGGGGTAAACATCGTGGTGAAAAATCTCGTCATTGCGCTACATCCGCAGTTTTTGTTTCATTCGGCGGGCAACCAGACAGGCAGGTCGGCAATCGAATCTTTCGCCGCTTGCGAAACGGGTACTCCCCATTGGTCGAAGAACGGACCGAGGTTTTTGCCGACCCGTTTTGAGAACCGGCACAGCCACTGGTCGCGTTTATCGTCGTCGTTGCGAGGACGTTCGTTGGGGGCAAGTTGACGATACTCGGCGAAAACGTCCTTGAACGCTTCCCAGCCGAACTCGTCTATCAGTTCCGCGTACATGGTCAGTGCCAGAAACGGATCGCTCTTCCATTGGTCAAACGGCGCTCCGGCGGTAATGTGTTTTTCCTTGACCGTCTTGCGGACTTCGGGCTGCATATCCCGCTTGGTTTGCTCAAGGGGCGTGTGACACTGGTGCGCAAAGTTGTAAAGCGTGAACAGGTTGACTGTCACTTCACCCGTCCCGTTGAATGTCCAATCGCCCGCCTGGTGGTTATGTCCAAATTCGTGGAAAAAGCCCCAGCGGTCCCCTTTTTCATGGAGATAAGCAAGATCGACAAGCCCTCGTTCGGTCTGCGTCGGCGTCATCACGGGATAGCCCGAGTGCATCCACCCGGCGGAAATCTGACGATCCGCCGTAATGCGTTCCGGCCGTACCCGTTGTTGCGGCCATCCAACCAACTCCGCATCGGCATCCAGTACAGCGTTCCAGAATCGCATCAACTCGTTCGGATTTTCCAGTTCGCGAATCAAATACGAAGGCACTGTGATGATGACGCGATCCGACGCAAATTCCGCCCACGGAGCGGGAGCCTGTCGTGATTGTTGCCATTGTTCGTTCGTCGTTTCGCCGAACACATAATATGGTGCTTCGACCGCCCCGTCGATTTGCACGGTGATCGACTCCGGCGGCATGTTGCGCGGAACGACAATGTAAACATGACCGCCAAAGGGATTGACGATTTGCGTAACCGGCTGGCCGAGTTGAGCGGTGAGCGAAATTTCGGGGTAGCGTTCCCAGCGAGGCAGGTGCCAAAGCCTGTCGGTCAAGGCACCGATTCGGACGGTCAGCTTGCCATTCCGTGCGGCTGCCTCTCCGGGAATCGTGATCGTGATCACATCGCCTGGCGCGGCATATAGACCGGTCGAATGCCAGTCCGGGATTGTGGCGTCGATGGTGACTGTCCGGCTGATGCGGACGGCATCTTCCGGCACATCACCGGGAAACTCAGCCGCCGCATCGAATTTCGGAATGACCAGCCCTTCGGTAAGTCCGCTTTTGGCCTGCGATTGCATGTAACGTTGCGTTTGCAGGAGCATGGCCAAACGATCAAGCGGCTGTTCGGCGGCAACGATTGGCTGCTGTTTGGTCGGTACGACTTGCCGCGTGATCAATTCCTGGAGAGCAATAAACGCGGCAGTTTGCGAGTCCGGGATGCTTCCCAGTGCCAGCTCAAGCGTAGCGACGAGTTGTGTCCAGTCATTATTGGAAAGCGATTGGCCCGACTCTTCGTCCAGAATCGCATCCAGTGCTTTTCGAGGATGCAAAAATGCCGAGACATTGACGGCAGGTGCATATCCGTTCCGAATCGGGGAGACAAACTGATCCGTCCAGGCCAGTCCCATGGGAGCAACGAGTTGATTTCCGGCGAAGGTTATTTTCAGGTCGCCTGTGGGATTGAGCTGTTGCCAACCCCATCCGGTGGCCGCCAACATCAAACCGCCGCCGTTTTTGACGAACTGGTCGATTTTCGCGACCTCGTTGTTGCGAATACGTTCCGCACCATAAACCAACACGTCATACTGTTCAGAAACAGCGTCATCGGAAAACCCGCGAAAGAAATCGGCTTTGAAGCCCTTGGCGTTCAAAAAGTCGGCCGTTCCCTGCTCAGCAATGACGGCCACACAAATTTGGTCAAGCGATTGGACTTCGGCATTTTCCCTTTGACGGGCAAGCCAGGTCATCAGGTTGACACATAAGGCTGTATTATCACCGTCGTTATCATCAAAAAAGCCGCCGCTGATCAGTCCGGAATGCCCGAAAATGACGACACGTCCCTTTTCGTACTGCGAGGCCGCCGCAAGCGGGATTATCGGGGCGCGATTGCGTCCGGATGCCTGACCTGTTTGTCCGAGCAACACAGGGAACGCTTTTTCTCCAAAAAGACATACCGCACCCGGACTTAAATCCGGCGAAACCCGAACGTTACCAACTCCGGCAAGAATCGCCTGTTGATCCGGCAAAGGCTGAGCAAGAGTCACAGGTTGGTTTTGAGGCGTCTGACGTTGTTGCGAGAATACGGTCAAGAGCGTTGACGACAACAAAATCGAAAAAATCACGAGACGAGTCAAATGGCGTAACATGTTTATCCTTCTCCGGGTTGTTAAATTCGTATTACAGGTCTCAAACAAAAAGATGTTGTTCATTAAAATCAGAGCCGCGACGGTCACGGAGTGATCATTCCGCTCGATAACTCTCGCGGTTCTGATTGAAATGTTCACGTGATTCTTGCACGACTCCTCATGCAACGTCACCTTGCACCGCGTTTGATGACGATTTCCTGTTTCCCGTCTTCGGATTCGATGTTCAGTTTGACGCCGTCGGTAAGCGAGCTTTCCCTGCGGGCTTCGGCATAACTGCCGGTGTCCTTGACCGGCTTGTCGTCAACGTGTGTGATCAACATGCTCGGTTTGATTCCCGCATTGGCGGCAAAACTGGCCGGTACAACGTCGAACACGATGACTCCTTCCAAGCCCTGATAGTTGTACTTGTCTGCCGCGTCGGGAGTCAGCGTGATGACGGACAGCCCAAGTTGCCTGTCCCGATATGAGGCGGCTTGACTCTCCAGAAGATTGCCTGTCGTTTCATACATATTTTGGGGCATGACGGCCACTTTGATCGGCAATTTCAGGATTGCATTATCACGGAACACAGTCACTTCATGTTCTGCTTCCAGGTCGGAACGTTCAACGGTCGATTGCAGTTGTGTCGGCGAATTGACGGGGTGATCATTGAACGCAAGGATAATGTCCTTGCCCTGCAACCCGGCTTCTTTGGCGGGCGTGTTGCCGTGAACCGAATTGACATAGACGCCCTCACGCGGTTTGGCTCCGACCGTTGCGGCCACTTTGGCGTCCACCATTGCGATGTCCACGCCCAGATAGGCACGTTCAACCTTGCCTTTTTCGCCCAATTGCGCGGCAACCCATTTGACCGTGTTCGACGCAATGGCAAACCCGATACCCGAATTGCTGCCGGTTTGCGAAACGATGGCCGTGTTGATACCGACGACTTCGCCGTGCAGGTTGAGCAACGGACCACCCGAATTGCCGGGATTAATCGCCGCGTCGGTTTGCAGGAAATCGCCGCGCCGGATGCTGCCGACCGTCCGCCATCGGGCACTGATAATCCCGACGCTGACGGTGGACTCAAAGTTGAACGGGTTTCCGACGGCCACGACCCAGTCGCCGACATCAACCGCGTCGCTGTCGGCGAATTGCACTGACGGCAACTCCTCTTCCGGTTCGATGGTCAGCACGGCCAGGTCGGATTCCTGGTCAATTTTTTTGTCAGTGACTTTGTACTCACGGCCATCGGAGAGCAAAATCGTGATCTCTTCGGCCCCGCTGATGACGTGATTGTTGGTCAAAATCGTGCCTTGGGAGTTGATGATGATGCCGGTTCCCAGCCCTTCGTTGGGCGAACGCCCCGGACCGTCAAAGGGAAGCATGCGCCGTGACATGCCGCTTGGTGCCATGACCGTTTGCACCTTGACTGTCGCCGGAATCACCTTGTTGGCCGCATCACGAAATGCTTTGGAAAGCAAATTCGCCTGAACTATGGCCTGTTCTTCCGCCGGTTGGGAAAAACAGGGAAGAGCAAATGACACAAAGAGAAATAGTGAAACATAAATTGATTTTTGGTGTATGGAACACATGGTCGAATCCCCAGCATTTTGGTCGTCATTCAATTCATCTGTTTGGCAAGCGGAATTTTTGCCACATTTTGTCCATTATACACCTACGTAGCCTGAAACGCATTAGGGGCATGGATTTTTTCTATTATGTGGCGATTTATTAGTTCGTTGGAAAGCATCGCGGCGTTGTTTCGACCAAAACCGTATTGTCAGGGCAAAAAAACGCGAATTTTTCAGAGTCCGCACTCCAGAAATCCAGAAATATGGTCCACCGCCATTTTTCACAGGCTACCCGAATATTTCAATATTCCTGTGTGAACTCTGACAGTCGCATCCTGCGTTTATTCATCACAAGTGTTATAATCCGAAAAATTTTCTCAAGTTACCCATGCTTGCAAGCCGAAACAATGGAAAGGCACCCGTTTCGTGATTTCGGGTTTGTGTCAAACTTACCTGAAGTCACGAAAATACCGTTCAGATTTCAACTACCCGGACAAATGGACAGTCAACACATCAAAATCAGGATTGGAATCGTTTGCGTGGGGTTTCTCATCGCGACCGTGATTCTGGTCATGCTTTTTGGCGGCGGGAAAATGCGGCTGTTCAGCTCGGATTACGAGATTTACGTTCTGTTGAAACAGGCACCGATGCTCTCGGAAAATTCGCCGGTTTACAAAAACGGCGTGGCAATCGGGCGTGTCACCCGTGTGCAGTTGGTTGATGAAGACCGCATGGTGGAAATCACGGCACGCATCAACAGCAACATCAAGCTTTATACCAATGAAGATTGTAATCTGAGTCTGAATTTGTTGGGACAGTCCACTCTGAATTTTAGTCCCAGAGCAGATGAACCGTTGGGGGAAATGCTTGCTGCTCAGAGTCGGATCCATGGCGTGACGCCCATTGACTTGATGCGCGTGGCAGACGACCTGCAAAGCGACGCGTCGAAAGCCCTCCGCAGCGCGACGGGGGTTGCGGATGAAATGAAAGCGGCACTTGGAATCATCAATCAAATCCTCGGAGCGCCGGAGGAAGTGGCGCAAAAACAGCAAAAGATCGAAGAAATGGTGGAACAGGCGGCTGAGACGATGACTTTGGTTAACAGCGTTTTGACCAGCGTCAATGAATTAATCAGCGATCTGGAAATGATCGAGGGTATCAGAACCTCGTCAACGCAACTGCCCGATATTATCCGGGAAGGCAAGACGCTCATGGCCAAATTCAACGAGATGTCGGACCAAATTGCGCCATTGCTTCAAAAGGCGGAAGGAGCCATTGGCAAGTTCGATCAAAACCTTGACAATATCTCGCAATTCACCGAAGCACTCGGCGAAAACGGCCCGCAAATTGCGGAGGCTCTGACGGCAGCGGCACAGGAATTTGAAGGCGGCCTGGCACAGTTGTCCGAGTTCGCCCGGTCGCTCAACAATCCCGACGGTTCCATCGGCCAGTTGCTCAATGACCCGGAGTTCTTCCAATCACTCAACAGTACAATCAGAAATGCCGACCGGACGATCAAAAACATTGAGCGCATCACCGTGCAATTGCAACCGATTTTGCAGGATGTCAATGTCTTTACCGACAAGATCGCCCGCGAGCCGGGACAGTTGGGGTTGCGAGGTCTGTTCGACAGAAGTCCGCCAACGAAAGGCATTCCCGATGCCTATGCCAACTCCTGGCAACCCGCCCGCTTCAACGGTATTCCACAACAGCAGTCGGAACGTATTCAATTCATACGACCGCGAAACTGGCCGTTCGGGATGCAGCAGTACCAGTACCGCAACGAACCGGTGCCGGTGCAAAACCGCTACGCCACGCAGGTGACTGACCTGCCGGATTCACCCTACGATGATACGAACTTCAGGCTTCAGACTTCGGGCTTCGGGTTTCACGATGGAGCGGCAATGCCAACTCCCGAAGCCCAATATCCGGAGTTTGAAGCCCGAAACCTGCCCATGAGTTACCAGACTCCGCAGATTGTGCCGCACAACCGTGTTGTGATCGTGCCGGTTCAAGCTGTGAGCCTTCAGGCTTCAGACTTCAAACTTCAGGCTTCAGAAAATGGACCGAACACCATCGCGGACGTCCGAAATCCGAGACATGAAATCCGCAGCGGCACGACGCTGGAAATTGATTTCACACCGGAAGAAACGTCGCCGGTTCGCTTGGCGTCCGGAAATATTTCCGCCGCACCGCCCATTATTCAGCCCTTGCACGGGAAGTCGGAACAGATCGCGTCGCAGGAAAATCGAATTGCAGAGGCAACGGTAAAAAAACCGGAACGCCGCACTGAAATCAAAGTCCCGAATTTCCAGCCGACATTTTAGAAATGTCTCTTTCACTCCAGCAGTAGCCGGGAACGAAGTGCAAGAAACAGTAGCCGGGAATGAAATGAGCGTAGCGAACGGAGTGACCGGGTCGGAGCGAGAAAAGCCCAAAACCGGTCACTCCACTCGGTCACTTTGTGACCTCACTGCATTTCCGGTTGCTGTTGGGAAGCCGCGTTTTTCGGTTTGGTGTGGTGCAATTCTTGCATTTGCCCCGGCTCTATGTTACGATAGCAAAAAACATCGAACAATGTTCCGATACACCTCTCTCTTTTTGAAAGAAAAACGCATGAAACGCATGATGATGACAACGGTTGCGGTATTGCTGGCGTGTTTTGCCTTGCCGCAGGGTTTTGCACAGAAGAACTCGCCGATGGAACCACTCGCCCCGCTGGTGAGTGACAAGACGTTTGCGGTGGCGCACGTCAATCTGCGCGCAATCGACTTCGACCAAATCCAGAAATTGATCCTTGACGGCGTTGAACAGTACGTCACGCTCCAGCAGTTCGAGCGGGAGTCCGTCGCCGAAGTGCTGGCGGAAAGCAACAAACTGATTCACGCCAAACGTCCCCAAATCGAAACCGCCTTTCTCGAGTTTCTTGAGGAAACCGGCCTTCGGGACGTGTACTTCATCTCGTATTACAACCTGCTTCAGACCATGCCGGGATTCCTTGTCATCCCAATGACCGGTATAAGCGCAAAACAGTATGATAACCTGTGTGAAAAAGTCGGCGGCAAGGCGGCTTCCAGTGTCATACGTGTAAAAAACTTCCTCATCCTGCCACTCGGTGATGACCGGCATCACGAAGCGGATGCCATCTGGCCGGAATTTTTCGCGGCCATCAAGCCGGTGAAAATCCCCGCGTTTGACGAGGCTTTTACCGGGACGGAGACGGCTTTGTTCCGTGCGGCGGTGGTCGTGCCGGAGAACGTCACACGGATTCTCACAGAAGCCGGAATGCCGATGGCTCCCATCCCGCAGGTGGGCAGCCTCCTCTACCTCTTGAACGATCATACACGCTGGGCGAGTGTTGTGCTTGATCTTGAAAACGCGAAACTCCGCGCGGCCATTCAAATGTCTTCCAAAGAATCGGCCAAAGAAGCCCGTGAAACGCTGATCGACGTGATCGACATGAGTGTCTCAACGATGACCATGCAAATGGAACAGCGGGATGAAATGGCGGATTTCATTCCGCTCATCGGCGCGTATATGCGAGGTCTCTTCCGCACGCTGCTTCCGGTGGTGAACGGCGATCAGTTGGTTTATGAGGCTTCCGGCGAGAATGGCATGACGGCGGCCGTGGGCGTCGGTGGTGTGGCCGTGGCATTGCTGTTGCCCGCCGTGCAAGCGTCGCGCGAGGCGGCCCGGCGCATGCAGTGTACAAACCACATCAAGCAAATCGTGCTGGCTTTGCATACCTACCACGATGCACAGCGATGTTTTCCGCCGGTGATGACCGCCGATGCAAACGGGAAGCCGCTGCACAGTTGGCGCGTGTTGATCCTGCCTTACATTGAACAAGCGGCATTATATGAGGCAATTCGCCTTGACGAGCCGTGGGACAGCGAATACAACAGCCGGTTTCACAACCTGATGATTTCCGCTTACCAGTGCCCGTCCGCCAACTCCCCCATGCCCGGCATGACCAGTTACAGTGTGGTTGTCGGCAAAGAATGTTTTTTCCATGAACCGAACGCCAAAAACGGCATGGCCATGATCGCGGATGGGACATCGAACACCATTGCCGTCGTTGAACGTGCCGAACCGGTGTGCTGGATGGACCCGACGCAGGAAATCACGTTCGAGGAAGCCTGCAAGGGCATCAACGTTTCCAGCGAGGGATTGGGAAGCAATCACACCGGCGGTATCAATGCCGGCTTTTTCGACGGCTCGGTGCAATTCATTTCTGAATCGGTTGACCTGGCGGTTTTGCGGGCTTTGTTCACCCGTGCCGGCGGGGAAGCGGTAGGCTTGTGGTGAACAACAGCCGTGAACGATTTAAGCCGAGACCACCGGAGTGATTCCGACAATCCCATTCCATAAGGACAGGCAAGCCATGAAAGATCAATTTCAAATCCGGCGTGACAAGTTGCGCCATCTCATCAAAAAAGACGGTCTGAGCGGAATATTGATTACCAGTTTCGTCAACGTCACCTATTTGACCGGGTTTTCCGGGGACGACAGTTACCTGCTGGTCACAAAGGAAGGTGATACCATCCTGAGCGATTTTCGCTACACCGAGCAAATCGGGCAGGAATGTCCGAACCTGACGGCGTACATTCGCCCGGTCGAAGAGCCGATGGCCAGGGCGGCACACAAGCTGCTCAAGGGCGTCACATCGAAGCGGCTTGGCGTCGAGGGCGACTCAATGACGCTGTCGCAGCGCGACACGTTTGCCGCGACGCTCGACGGTTGGGAACTGGTCACCACGTCGGGGCTGGTCGAGCGGCTCCGCATGGTCAAAGACCGCTCGGAAATCGCACTGATGCGCAAAGCCGGAGTTGCCGCCGCACGGGCGTTTGAATGTCTCAAGGCCGGGCTTCGGGCTGAACAGACGGAAATCGGGCTGAAAAACCAACTTGACAACGCAATGAAAGAATTTGGTGCCGAACGCACGGCTTTCAATTCGATAGTCGCCGTCGGGCCGTGGGCGTCGCTCTGTCACGCCGTGCCGGGCGACCGCCGTGTTGAGGAAGGCGAATTGCTCCTCATCGACTGGGGAGCGGTCTGCAAGGGCTACATGAGTGACAACACCCGGACGATCATCACCACAAACAAACCATCGAACAAACTGCGCAAACTGTATGACATCGTTTTGCAGGCACACCTTGCGGCGGCAGCGGCGATCCAACCCGGCATCCGCTGTTGTGACATTGACGCCATCGCGCGCGCGATCATCAGCGATGCGGGCTACGGCAAGTATTTCGGACACGGACTCGGACACGGGCTGGGGCTTGAGATTCACGAAAACCCGCGATTCAACACGATCACCGAAACGCTGCTGGAGCCGGGCATGGTCATGACGGTTGAGCCGGGCATTTACCTGCCGGGCTGGGGTGGCATCCGCATCGAAGACGATTTCGTCGTCACAAAAACCGGCTGCGAAAACATCACACCACGTTTGCCGAAAGATTTTGAGTTGATGATCGCACTGGTTGACTGATGATGGCAGGGTGGCCACGATGTGACCACCCTGCCTGTTGGGATTGCGCTATAGGATTAGGGAAGCCTAACACTTTCCCCATCGTTTTTGGTTCCGAGGGCTCCCCAGACCCCAAAGGGACTGGAGCCGATGTAATTTTTCATTAAATCGTCCTTTCAGAAAAAAAGTGTGGAGCAAAAACAAACATATTTTCCAATTTTGTCAGAGATAAATTGAATAGCATGTTTGTCTTAAAGAATGATTAACGTAAATAAGCAGGCGAAAACAAGAGGGAAAATCCAAAAAATCGTTGAAATGGAAAAAACGGTAATTGTTGCGTGATTCATGGCGAATACGTTGCCGAACACTTATCGGTTTCCCAAAAGACAACTTTGCTCACGGGATAACCGCGTCCCTTGACCAGATTGAAGATCAACTTGGAAAGATTCTCCGCCGTTGGCGGACAGGGCATGAGGTACATCGGCTCCTGCATTGCGGCCAGCACAGGCACGAGCGGGTCGTCATCGGCCAGCACCATTTTGTGGTCGAGGTTCTCTTCAACCCAGTCGTTGACGACGCGTTTCAGTTCGGAAAAATCGAGGACCATGCCGCATACGTCGAGCGTTTCCGATGCGAGCGTGATTTCCACCCGTCCGTTGTGCCCGTGCGGATGCGCACACTTGCCTTCGTAGTGGAGCAAGCGATGACCGTAGCAAAAGTGAAACTCGCGCGTGATGGAGTGCATGGGGAGAAGTTTGAAGTCAACAGAGTCGCAATCTTACGAATGCGACTCTGATCACCTCCATTACTTATTCAGTTCTCTCAGTGCATCGCGCCGGCTGAGTTTGATGCGGTTTTGTTCGTCGATGGCGACGACTTTGACCAACATGCGGTCGCCGACTTTGCAGAGTGCGTTGATGTTCTCGACGTAATCATCGGCAATATCGCTGATGTGGCAGAGGCCGTCGCGTCCCGGCAGGAGTTCGACAAACGCACCGTAAGTCTTGACGCTGGTGACCTGGCCTTCGTAAATTTTGCCGATTTCGACCGACGCAGTGAGGCGGTTGATTTCATCGAGTGCTCTGGCCGCACTCTTTTCACTGCCTGCCGAGATAATGACCGTGCCATCGTTTTCGATGTCGATGGAGGCACCGGTCGCGTCCTGTATCGCGCGGATCGTTTTGCCGCCGGGGCCGATGACCAGCCCGATCTTGTCCGGTTCGATATGCGTCTTGAGCAAACGCGGTGCGGTTGCAGCAATGTCGTCCGCCGGACGCGGAATGGCGGCCAGCATTTTTCGCAAAATATGAATGCGCGCCTCGCGCGACTGCTTGAGCGTCGCCATGATGATTTCAGGACTGATACCGTCGATTTTCAGGTCGAGCTGGATGCCTGTGATGCCGTTTTGCGTTCCGGCGATCTTGAAATCCATGTCGCCGTAGTGGTCTTCGTCGCCCACGATGTCGGTGAGCAGCACCCATTGCTCGTTCGATTCCTTGACCAAGCCGACCGAAATGCCCGCCACCGGATTAGTGATCGGAACGCCGGCCGCCATGAGTCCGAGCGTCGAGCCGCACACGGAGGCCATCGAACTGGAACCGTTCGATTCAAGAATATCGGAGATGACGCGGATGGTGTAAGGGAAATCTTCCGGGTCAGGCAAAATCGGCTTGACACTGCGTTCGGCCAAAGCACCATGACCGTATTCGCGACGCCCCGGCCCGCGATTCGGTTTGCATTCCCCCACCGAAAACGACGGGAAATTATAATCGAGCATAAATTTCTTCGAGTATTCGTCGAACAGGCCATCGACTTTCTGCTCGTCGCGCGTTGTGCCGAGTGCCACAGTGATGAGAGCCTGTGTTTCGCCGCGCTGAAACAATGCCGAACCATGCACACAGGGCAACACGCCGACGCGGCAGGTCAGGTCGCGCACGTCCTTCATCCCGCGGCCGTCGGAACGTGTCCCGGCAAGAATCTGATCACGCACAACGCGTTCCTCAAACTCGTGCCACGCAATGTCAAAGAGCGAGGGATCCAGTTGTGGTTCGGGCGACGCAACTTCGTCGTCGTGAACATCCAGGTTGCCGTCATTCGGGGAACCGTCTTCCGGAGTGACCGGCTCATCCACCGGACCGAGCAGCGCAGGCGTCATCGGCACTTCGGGGAACAGCTCCAATCTGGCGCGATCCTTGACCACGGCACAGGCGTCATAGCGGGCGAGCTTGCCTTCCGTCTTTTTAGCCTGCCAGAAATCGTCGTAAAATTTTTCCTTGATCAGATTGAAAACATGCTCGTGTGAGACGGCCTCGAACGTCATTTTTTCCGGGCTGGCCTTTTCCATCAGTTCCAACTGCAATTCACAAACAGCCCGGACGTGTTCGTGCGCCGTCGTAATGGCATGGTACATGAGCGGTTCGGGCATTTCGCGTGCGAAGCCTTCGATCATCAGCACCGATTCCATGTTGCCGGAGATAATCAGGTCGAGATCGCTACCTTCGAGTTGCTCAAAAGCCGGGAACACAACGAACTCGTTATTGATCCGTGCCAGTCGGACCGACGCCAGCGGTCCGCGAAACGGCAACGACGAGAGCATCACAGACATCGCGCAACCGTTCATCGCGATGGTGTCCGGGTCAACCGTTCTGTCACTGGCCATGACAATGGCGTTGACCTGCACTTCGTTATAAAACTTCTTCGGAAACAAGGGCCGCATCGGGCGGTCAATCAGCCGCGATGTGAGCACTTCTTTCAGTGTCGGCTTGCCTTCCCGTTTGATAAAGCCGCCGGGAAATTTTCCCGCCGCCGCCACACGTTCCCGATAATCGCACGTCAGCGGGAAAAAATCGGTTCCCGGCCTCGGCGCGCCTGTGGTCGCGGCACACAGCACGACCGTATTCCCATACCCCACCAAACAACTTCCCGCCGCCTGTTTTGCCAATTCGCCCGTTTCCATCCAAAGCAACTGACTGCCAATTTGACGTTCCACTCGAATTTTTCCCATGTTCCTTACCTTGTCTCCTAATCTAACTAAATTCATCATTTTAAAAACAATTCACTTACTGTAACAATTTTACTTCAATATCGAAAAAAAGCTATCCCCCCCGATGTGTTGCAAAGGTATATACGAACAGACAAGCACTCTGAAAGGGCATTTGGCAGAGCAGAGATACATAAACGATAACGCCGTAACAAAAATCAATCATCACTGCCCGGCAAGAAAGGCGAAACGATAATTACTGCCACGCCAAGCCTGAAATTGTGGGTTACCCTACAGTTGATCCGATCACTGCGCTACACTCTGTTCCCGGTTGCCAATTGGGCAACTCGCGGTTGAAAGATTGTCGCAGTAGTAATCTGTGGGCAAAAAACTACTTGCGAATTCCAAGACTTTGAATCACATCGACGTAACGCTGCGGGGCGGTTCGTTTGAGGAAATCGAGCAAACGGCGGCGACGGCTGACCATCATCAACAGTCCACGGCGACTCGAGTGGTCTTTCTTGTTTGCGCGCAGATGCTCGGTCAAAGAGTTGATTCTCGTTGTTAAAATCGAAATTTGCACTTCCGAATAACCGTTATCTTTCTCGGAACGCTTGAATTTGCTGATAAGAGCTTGTTTTTCTTCTTTGTTCAATGTCATTCTCAATACTCGTAACCTTTAATCCTGTTTTACCTTACAAAACAT
>WRMR01000007.1 GCA_009776995.1 Planctomycetaceae bacterium
TCTTGAACATGCTGAAAGCTTTTGCTATCATTTTTCCTGATTGAGCCCATGTGTTTTCCTCCTGAAAATGGCTGGTTGATGTTTACACAACCCTTTTACCAGAAAAACCTTGGGCTTGTCCATATCAATCTTTTCAATTTCTTCCTGGATTGGGAACTACTGACATGGATTGTGATGTGATTTTTGATGCGGCGGAATGGCAATCGGTTTGGAGTGTCACGCAACCCGGCAAGCCGTTGCCGAAAAAACCGCCGAAATTGTCGGAGATGATCCGGCTGTTCGCGAGCCTCGGCGGTGATGTCAACCGGGCGACTCGCACGACCTCAATCGGCCAACGCGAACCTGCCCCGCCCGGTGTCGAAACGCCTTGGAAAGGTCTGCAACGCACCCGCGACTTCGCCTGGGCATGGAATACCTTCGGACCTGGAGCAACAATAAAATGACAACTTGTGAGGTACAACGAGGGGAGGACGGTGGGAGCAATCCCGCCTCCGACCCGATTGAGTTCCAAAGCTTTTTTTGGCAGAAAGTAGGTTAAGGAGCTGTGTCGAATTAACCTTTACCAACACGAAACAATCGGGTAAAATTATTAGAGGAATGAATAAGTCACAACGAAATGATTGACGCACGTTATTGTGTGTCATTATTGGCACAGTTTTTGCGAAACTTTTGGCTTTCCGAACAAGCCTCATTCGCCGATCACCATTTTTCGCAAAGGAAAACACAATGAATGACAAGAATATCTCACCGGAACAGGCGTCCACCGATCTCGGACGGCGAACCATGCTCGGCAAATTGCTTGGGGGTGCGGCGGCAGTCGCGGCCAGTGGTTCGCTGTTCAGTCGTGAGGAGGAAGTACTCGCGGCCACACTTTCCGGGCAAGACGCAGGCACTCCCCAGGATGTCGAAGCGGACGGTTTGTCCGGTGCTTCGCGCTTGCACACCAATTGGTCGAAATATGAAGACCTGAAAAAACCCATGTCCACCGCCAAAATCGGCGACATGAGACTCAGTCGCATGTTTCTCGGCGGAAACCTCATCGGCGGCTGGGCCCATGCCCGCGACCTGATCTACGTTTCCGATCTCGTCAAAGCCTACCATACCCGCGAGAAAATCTACGCCACCTTTCAAATGGCCGAAGCCTGCGGCATCAACGCCTATCTCGGGCACTATTCGCACATCGGCATCATGACCGACTACTGGGACAAAAAGAGCGGCACGCTGAAATACATCGCCGACTGTTCCGACATCCAGGGTGCCCTTCGTTGCGCCGAACTGGGTGCCTCGGCATGTTACATTCAAGGCGGAGTCGGCGACCGCCTTGTGCGCGAAGGGAAGTTCGACGAAATCGAACGTTTCCTTGATTTTGTTCGCGGGGAAGGCATACCGGTCGGCCTCGGCGGACATTACCTCTCGACAATCCAGGGTTATGTTGACCACGGTTTTGAGCCGGATTTCTGGATGAAAACGATCCACCATGACCGCTATTGGTCGCGGCAACCCGACGATGACGAGTGCGACAATGTGTTCTGCCGCGAGCCGAAGGAGACCATCGAATACATGAAGTCGCTACCGCAACCCTGGATAGGGTTCAAAGTCCTGGCCGCTGGCGCATTGACGCCGCAGGATGGCTTCCGATACGCCTTTGAAGGCGGAGCCGATTTCATTTGCGTCGGCATGTATGACTTCCAGATCGTGGACAATGTCAATATCTGTATGGACATCCTCGACTCGCAACTGAACCGCACCCGGCCGTGGTGCAATGCGTGATGATGACTTGGTACTACTGGAGCGTCAAGCCTAAAATTTGAAATTGACTAAATCAGTGATGAATCCAAATTTTCGGGTTTTGCACAAACAAACGGGGAATGATTACTAAATCAGTCAACCTCGAGTTTTAGGCTTGACAAGGCACTACGCATTTTACAATTTCGCAATCCGGTATGACATGGCCCATCTTCGCGCGAAAAAAAACACGATATTACGTGATGAAATCTTTCCTTTGCTTTTCGAGACGACCGTAATGGGGCGGCATCCCTATTGCGAGGTCATTCTCGACCACGGAGCGGTCAGCCGCGAGCACGCGAGAATCTCGCGGAACCAGAGCCGCTATTACGTCGAGGACCTGCACAGCCGGAACGGAACCTGGCTCAACGGCAAGCCGGTCGAGCGAAAGCAGCAGTTGTTCAACGGCGACGTCATCCGCGTTTGTGACCTCGAATTTATTTTTTACAGCGATTCGACCGAACGTCCCCCGACGGCAAGCGACTCGTACATCGAAACCGGGCAGCAGCTTCTGCTCGACGAATCGCCGATGCACGTGCCGTTGCGCGTGACCTCGGAAATCCCGGTGGGGATGCAGAGTGCTTCGTCGATTCGCCGGAAAAAAACACGATCGCGGGAAAAGAAATTTCGCGCCATGGTGGATATGGGACGCAATCTGGGGTTTCAGGTGGATGATGCCGTGCCAAGATTGACGCAAAATCTGCTGAAATATTTCCCGAACGCCGACTGTGCGTATTTTTTCCTGAAAGAGGAAAGTTCAAACCAGTTTGTGTTGCAGGCGTTCAAACACCGTGACCCGAATTTCGTCAGCGACAAACTGCCCATCAGCCGGTCAACGCTCGAAAAGGCCGCCGCGACAAAAACGGCCATCCTTTCCGACGACGTGTCCGGCGATTCCTGGTTCGACGGCAACCAGTCGATGATGGATTTCCAGCTTTGCTCGATCATGGTGACGCCGCTGCTTGATTTCAATCGCAATGTGTTCGGCATCGTGCAGCTTGATTCGCGTTCGACGGGCAAACGTTTCGACTCGGACGATCTTGACATGCTGGTTGACATCTCGCACCAGATCACGATCAGCTACGAGAACATGCGGTATTACGAAAAAATCGCGCAGGAACGCGCCTTGGAACGCGAGTTGTCCGTCGCGCACAAGGTTCAAAAGGGGTTTTTGCCCATCCAGCCGCCGAAGGTCGCCCATTACGGTTTTTTCGACTATTACCAGCCCGCCCAGTATCTTGGGGGCGACTATTTCGATTACATCACGCTCCCCGACGGGCGGCTTGTGGTTGCGCTGGGCGACGTTTCCGGCAAGGGCGTCCCGGCCGCGCTGCTCATGGCGAAACTTTCGGCGGAAGTGCGTTACAGTCTGGTCACCGAGGCAACGCCGGCTGACGCCATGAACCGGCTGAACGCGGTGTTCTGTGAGGAACGCTGGGATAGCCGTTTCATTACGTTCCTGCTGACTCTGATCGACACGAAAACGAACACTGTCACGATGCTCAACGCGGGGCACAATCCGCCGCTGCTTTGTGACGTTCGCGTCAACGATGCCACGACCGACCCCGACCGGCCGCGCGTGCGGGCCATTGCCGGCCATTTGAAAGGCTTGCCGCTCGGTGTTTCGCCGGATTCCCGCTATGACCAAATCAGTTTCGGGCTTGACCGGGGACAGATGATCGCCATTTACAGCGACGGCCTGACCGATGCCATGAACATGGAAGGTCAAACTTACGACCTGACCCGCATCAGGGAAATGCTCGCAAATCCTCAAGCCGATACGGTGGACGCCATCGGACGCAATCTGATCGACTCGATCCGCCAGTTTTCCGCCAACACCCCGCAAGCGGATGACCAGTGCCTCGTGCTGTTCGGGAGGTTGTAAATCACTTCCAGAAATTAAAAGACTCAACGATTTTTTGTCTCTCGCAGAGGACGCAGAGGGATTTCTCTGCGCTCTGCATTCTGCACTCTGCATTTCCTTCGTGGTTCTTCGTGACCTTCGTGGTGAAAAAAGCCGCTTTCTGTACCAGATATCTTGTTTTTGTTGCCACCAGCGTAATCATTGTCTCAAAAACTGATCGCGCCGGACTGAACGTTTCTCCCGGCGCGATGAGTTTTAAGACCGGCGCGATCAGGTTTTTAGTGGCGAGTGGCCAGGGGCCAGTCATTGGAACGCCAGTGCCACCAGCGCAATAATTCGTGCCACCAGCGCAATAACCGGGCAAAGACGTCAGCCGCAACGCAAGTCCGTGTTTTCCAGAAACGGGGCGATTCGGCCTCGTGACACGTTTTGATCGCGACCAACCTGCCGAAGATGGCGAAGTTGATCATCGACACCGAAGCAACAGGCACGTGCAGTTGTCGGAGTTTTCCCGTGTTACTAAGGGAATACGGTGAAACACCCTTCGTAACCGGGAAATCCAACTGGAACACCTCCACCTGATCCCCCATTTCCGGTTTTAGCGTTTACAGTTTGAATGATTTACTACGCGATTGTAACAATGACGTTTTCTTTTTCAAAATAATCGCTCATTTCCGGGGCGATCCCTTCATCCGTAATAATGAGATCAACCTGGTTCAGTTTGGCAAATTTCACAAAGGAAATCTTGCCAAATTTCGAACTGTCGGCCACGACGACCACCTGGGAGGAAATTTCCAAGAGTTTTCGCTTGAAATGCGCAATATCCAGGTTGGGCGTGGAAAGCCCTTTCTTGAGGTCAATGCCGTTCACCGCAATAAAGCATTTATCGACATTCAACTCGGAAATCGCTTCAATGGCCTTTTGACCCGTCGTACAATGAAAATTTTTCCGTACAAAGCCGCCCACGAAAATGATATTGGTGTTGGAGTGACGTTCCAGGAAAGAGGCAATTTGCAGGTCATTTGTCACGACGGTCAAATTTTTGAACGCAATCAGGAGTTTGGCGATCTCGAACGTGGTCGTCCCTGTATCAAGAGCGATCGCATCGTTTTCACGGATTTGTTTCACGGCGGCTCTTGCGATTTTTTGTTTCGATTCGATGTTCTCGACTTCTTTCTGGTACGAATCCGGTTCATAGTTTGTCGTGGAGTTGCTCATCGCGCCTCCATGGGTTCGCTTCAGCAGAGCCATTCTTTCCAATTCTCGCAGGTCATTTCGGGCCGTCGCCGGCGAAACGGAGAACTGTTCACAGAGTTGTGGAACCGTCGTTCGCTGGTTCGTGTTGACAAACTCAAGGATCAATTGTCTTCGCTCTTCGGCAAAAATGTCGCCTTCAAGCGTTTTGGAGTTGTTGCTGTTTTTTTTCTTTTTGATTGAACTCATAAGTCGGTTGTACTGAATTGTGCTTCCCTCGCTTACGCTCCGGGTTTTGAAATTGAGTGATGTATGCGTTGGATTGAGCTCGTCCTGCCAGTAACGAACTTATCCACCGAAAGACGACCGTTTGTCAAGGTCAAATTGGTGATTGTTCAGGGTGCGTTTGTCAATGATGACCATGAATTCATGGAGTGTGTCCATGCAAATCCGTTACAAGGCATAAATGTCGCTCCTGTAAATATCTTCCAATGCCCGAATCAGGTTCAAGTATTCACGAGCGTAGTTTTCATAACTTCGATGGCGCTGTTCGTTGGGCTGAAAAGTTTTTGCCTCAAGCGACCGCTGGTACAACAGGGGTTTGTAATCGTCCAGGAGCTGAACACCGCAGGCCGCTATCACCGCCGTTCCCAAAAGTGCCGCCTCGCTCTGCTTGAGAGTTCGAACGGGAATGCCGAGGACGTCGGATTTGATGGAGGCAAACAAGGAACTGTTCGCACCGCCGCCGACGATATCC
Organism: Planctomycetaceae bacterium; assembly: GCA_009776995.1. GTDB lineage: Bacteria > Planctomycetota > Planctomycetia > Pirellulales > Thermoguttaceae > WRMR01. The sequence goes on from WRMR01000007.1 coordinate 5,601, forward strand.
ACGTGATCGAATCGCATCTCAGGAAACAGGCGTTGAAGAACATCATGGTAGTAAGCATACTCGTAGGCGATTCCTTCCAGAATCGCGCGATAGAGATGTGCCCTGGTGTGTTTCCAGTCCAAACCGATGAAACTTCCCTTGACATGGGGATTGTTCGGCAGCACTCTTCCGGAGAAATGCGGGACGAATAAAATTCCATCGCTTCCCGGCGGGATGTGTTCGGCCTCCTCAGCCAGAGCGTCATAAGAAACATTCGGAGTTCCGGTGAATTCATCGCGAAACCACCTGATACATAAACCGGCACCGTTCATATAAGCCAAAGGTGCCCAAAGACCGTCAACCGGCAAAGGCATTTGAATCATCGTCTCATGCTCTGTATCGGGGCGGTATTCATCAACGACACAGCATAACGAGGAAGAAGTCCCTGCACAATCAAGCAACACCCCTTTCCGAAACATGCCGGAACCGAAAGTGCTTGCAGAGGTATCGCCCGCTCCCGCAACGACCGGAATGCCCCCGACCAGCCCGCACTCCTGCGCAAATGCTTTCGTCGTTTTGCCGATACAATCAAAGGGATTGACAATTCGGCCCATTTTGCACGGGTCGATTTCGAATAATTGAAGCAACTCCCCGGACCATTCTTTTCGAAGGTTGTCTCCGAAACCGGAAAAATGAATGCAAGTGGAGTCGAAAACCGCCTCATCGCCTCTGATGCCGCACATCTTTCCGGTGACATAGTTATGAGGCAGAACGAATTTGCATACGTTTCGGTAAACGTCCGGGCATTCGTGCTTCCACCAAAGGATTTTAGGTCCGTGCGTATAGGAAACCGGCGAACCCGTGATCTCAAGGATCCGTTTTCCGGCCCGTGTCTTCATTTCATCGACGTATTTTCCACAACGGGTATCAAGCCAGGAGTCATAGTAAGTCGCTGCTTCGCCGTCTGCATCGACTCCGATGATCCCGGCCATCTGCCCGTCACAACCGATTGCGCAAATGCTTTCCGGCCGGACATTCGTTTTTTCCACGACTTCCTTGATCGTGCGGACGCAGGAACCGTACATGTCATCGGCTTCCTGATAAACCGTACCCGGTTTGGGGGAAATCAGCCGCGATGTCTCGAAAGCCCCGGCAACGACGTTCATTGCCGAGTCGAACAATTCGCACTTGGTCCCCTGAGTCCCGATATCCAAAGCGATAATATAGTGTTCCATCGTTGATTCCACCGTTTCAATAGTTTTTCGACATCAAGGATTTTAAGGAGTCGCGCAATCATCACGTGAAGATTTCAACCAGAGCCGTACGAGTTATCGAGCGGAATGACCGCTCCATGACTGTCGCGGCTCTGATTCAGCGTTCATGTTGTTCTTGCGTGAGTCCTAAGCATTGATTTCCGCAACCTTCACTTTTCTTCCCTCCCGGTTGGAAAGTTTGGCCGCTTCGAGGGTTCGGGTGATTTTTTCACCATCGAAGAAATTCGGCTCAATCGTCTTCCCGGTTGAAACGGCATTGAGAAAATCGGCGACGGCATGGAAAAAAGTGTTCTCATAACCGATCACATGTCCCGGTGCCCACCAGGCAGAGCAATAGGGATGTACGGCGTTTGTGACCGAAATCGTTTTGAAGCCTTGATCGGCGTCAGGTTCCGTCATGTCGCAGAACTGCAATTCATTCATCTGATCAAAATTGAAACACAGCGATCCTTTGCTTCCATAGACCTCAAACGTATTGTGGTTTTTCCTTCCGCCTGCAAAACGTGTCGTTCCAATCGAACCGAGAGCTCCGTTTTCGAATTCGGCCATGAGAAAACACGCATCGTCCACTGTCACTTGCCCTTTTTCACTGTTGAGAGACTCCCCGGAAGCAAATGTCGCCGCGCCGCGCCCCGGCAGGAACCTTTCACCGGTGAACGTTTGACTGACGGCCGTGACCGATTCGATTTCCCCGACAAGAAATCGTGCCAGGTCAATCGAATGAGACCCCAGGTCGAATAGCGGCCCGCCGCCGGCAAACTTGTCCTGCAAATGCCATGTCAACGGGAAATTGGGATCCATGATCCAATCCTGAAGATAGGTTCCGATCCAATGATAAATCGTGCCAAGTTTTCCGCGTTCGATCATCTCTTTCGCATAAGCCACGGCTGGAACCCGCCGGTAGTTGTGATTCAAATAATGAACGATCCCGGCATTGCGGGCGGCGTCAGCCATCGCTTTTGCCTGCGCATACGTTACGGCACACGGTTTCTCGCAAAAGATATGCTTTCCCGCATTGGCGGCGGCAAGAGCCATCTCCTTGTGAATGTATGTCGGCGTTACGATATCGATGACGTCAACGTCCTTGCGATTGACGGCCTCTTCCCAATCGGCAGTGATCTCCTCATAGCCCCAGCGATCGGCAAAATCTTTCGTCAATTCCATGTCCGTTCCGAAATTGATTTTCAAAACAGGCTCGAACGGAACGTCGAAAAATTTTCCGGCCATCAGCCAGGCATTGCTGTGGGCCTTTCCCATAAAACCGCTTCCGAGGACTGCGATATTCAGTTTTTTCTTCATGGATTTGCCTTAACCTTGTCTCTGTTGAGAGTGTTGGAATGATGAAATGATTGTTTTTACTATCGTCAGTTGAAATTTCCAGTGAGCGCGTCCGTTTACCCTTGGGGAAAACGGACTCCCGTGACACATTGCCGGGTGTTCTCAATCGGCTTCGGTCTCGAGAAGCGAGTCCGCGATTTTCCGCAGATTCTTGACGCTGATTCCGACGGCTTCGTCTTCAAAACCCGTCCAATCGCTGTGCGGATGGTCGATTTCGACGGCAAGAAAACCCTGATAGTGATGCCTGGCCAAAAGTTCCGCAAGACGCTGATTGTCAATCAAACCGAAACCGACGGGAACTCCGGCAAAGAAAAACCAGTCCGTCGGTTTCGCACAAGGTTCAGCTTTCAAATCCTTGATGTGTGTTGAAAAGACATACGGTGCCAATTTTTCCATTCCGGCAATCGGATCGTCCAGAAGCCGGAGGAAATTCCCCGTATCGAAATTGACGCCGAAATTCGGGGAATCGACGCCTTCGATGATTTGCAGGATTTCATCGGCGGTAAAATCAATGTGATTTTCTATGGCCAATTTGACGCCGTGATCCTCGGCAATGCCGACCGCTTCCTTGCATTGGGCGATGATTGCCTTCACCTGGGGCGCATGATCTTCATGCCTGAACTGCAAGCTCGAACCGACGATACGCATGACGTCGGCCCCGATCATCTTTGTACAGGGAATCAGTTTTTTCATTTCCATGAAGGCATCGGGATTCTTTCCCCGTTCCAGTCCGTCGGGATGCCCCCACGCGAAGACACGGTCGAATCCGCATTCGTCCAATTGCGATTTCAGCTCGCCCAGGTACGAAGGCTCGAAACTTGGGAAAAAACACGATTCCAGAGAAACCCCGTCCACGTCCAGTTGTTTGGCCCGTTGCAGGAAATCCGTCATCGTCATCGTTTTTTTCGGAGTGTCCTGGTCGGGATACACCTCGCCGAAAAAACGATGATAGCAATAACTGTCAATACCGATTTTCATATTCAATTCTCCTGATGATGAAAAAGGGAAGTCAGATGACCTCCGTCTGGAAATGAAAAACCCTGGCCAACTGGAGGAGTTGCGGTTTGACGTCACCCTCCATGATCAAGGAATGATGGGAACAAAGCATTTCCATGACTTTGTGCCCGTCGTTGTAACGGATCAAAGCCCCGTTGAGGACGTCGGAACCCGGATATTTCACATACTGTTCGATCCTGGCCTCAATGATGCTCAAACGACGAAGATCGGGGTGAATTTTCGCCAGTGTGATAGGACCGCAGGGAATCTCACAATCGACCATGATCGCGTCGTCGTTGACGATTGCCAGCACTTTGGGGCGTACGACCCATTTCGTGCAGAACGGCCTGGCGACCAAACCGAAGTAGCCGCAATGGACGCCGAGAGCATGGTTGTCCGGGTCGTCGATTTTGGGAAACTCGTCGATCCGTTCATGGGCAAGTGCCGCCATACCGACAAGGAATGGATACAAGTTCGTCATCATGATCGGTTTTTGAAGCGACCGGTACAGGATAAACGTACTGAGCATCGTGAGCGTGTCTCCCTCACATGCGAAGATGACGCCGTCTTTCTCGAACAGCATGTTCCAGGCAAGACAAGGCGTCGTGTCACAGTGAAACGACTCGTTCAGGCAGTTGGCACCGATTCCCGCCACGCCGCCGATCTCCGCGATCACGGACTTGGCCGCGATATAAACCTTGGCCGCTTTCAGAGACTGTTGTTCGGAAACGCCATCGACGGGGACATCCCACGAATCCCAAAGTTGTTTTGCTTCGGCGTCGGAAACCTGCTTGGCATTGTCACAAAGCTCCTTCCAGCTTCGATAGATCATTTCGATACCAAAGGTTGCCACCATATTTTCGGTGCATTCCTTTTCCCACCAATAGAATTTTTTGAAGATATTGGCCTGCATTCCCTCGCCGGGAGAGTCCTGAAACATGAGGAATTTCGCCCCTTGCCGCATCACCTTTTTCGTTGCAATGGCACGGAGGATGGATTTGGCCAATTCGATATTGTAGGGAGAAAAAACGTTCAATCCCTTTTCGCGAAGATAAGTCACGATTTCCCAATCCCACATTTCGACCGTTCCGAATCGGGAAGTCAACACAATGATGGGCAGTTCGCAACCGATGAGTTTCGCGGATTCACCGTAGATCGCCCCAATCAATTGCGGAAAAACAATGGCGTCTGCCTGGGGAAGATCGGCTCCAAGCGGAACGGGGTCTGAAAAATCCGCGACATCGCCGTAGATTTCTTTCAAGCGTGTGATTTGTTCCTGGAACTCATTGCGTTCCCTGTCATTGACGCCTGGGAAATAAAGCGGAAGTAACCTGGCTTTCATTTTTGGTTCTCCAAGTCTTTGATTGCATTTGTGCCCCAACGTTTTTCGTTGAAACCATGATACACGACTGCCACATAAAATTCAACACGGAAACGCTCTCGCAACACACGGCACCGGAATCACTTATTGTCCGTGAGGGTCTTTCTCTGTGACGCAAGCCATTGAATCCCCTGTTGGAGTAATTTCTGATAACTGGGATTCTCATACGTGTTTTTGTCGTGGCCAAGCAAGAGTGTAAAAACAGCACCTTCACCATAACGATCCACCCAGGCCACTTTGGGTGACGCTTCGGGGTTGCTCGTCGACAAAAGGACGTGCACGTCGGAGCGGATATAGATGTCCTGATAAGCTTCGTCCACAACGGTAAAGGAGTCAATGCCTTGGGTAATGGGATGATTTTTGTCGGCGACGTCGATGACAAGACTGACATTCCCCTTTCCCGAAGATACTTTCCATTCTTTGCCGTCAATTTCGGCAGGTTTGTACAGCCAGGTCCCCCCCGCGATCTTCCGGTATTCCGCCCAGTTCGGATAAGCACAAAAACTGTGGTGCAAGACGAGGAGCGGCATCCCCGCCTTGATGAGTCGCGCATAATTCTCCATCTGTTCTTCCGTGACAGGGAATTGATTCATGTCGTAAGTCAACAGGACGTCGTACTCCTTCTCCAAACCCGGAGCAAGCCGATCCATGTCCGCAGGCAAACTGATCTTATCGTAATGTATCCCCGGCATCTGATCAAAGATGCCGTAAAAAGTTTTTTCGTCGAAGCCATGACCTCCCGTGACGATGAGAATGTTCAGTGTTTTTTCTTCCTCGGCGAAAGCACGGTACGGAACCATGTGCGCAGACGACAACAATGCTGCGGCAAAGGCCAGGAGGATTGAGTTGTAATGAAAACGAGTCATCAAAGTTCTCCTTGTGAGTTGTGACGCCCCGCCGGAAACGGTCGGAGCAGGATCATTTTTGCGGAAAAGTGAAAGTTTGTGCAGGACGCGGTACGGTGCCGGCCGTCATTTGAGTGATTCAAACGCAATGCCGTTTTCCTCGCCAACCTTGAAAAGATGTTGTTTGCAACGGTCGTAATCTTCGGCGTTCGCCATGTGTTCGATCATCAGCGGCACGTCGTTCGGCAACGAGACCATTCGTTTGAGGTACGTGGCGAAGTCGATTTCCCCTTCGCCAATGACACACTCGACGAAATGGATGTTCGCTGCCGGCACCCATTTGAGGTCTTTGGCGTGGGCACTGAGAACCAGGGGGCCGAGCTTGTCGAAGGTCTCGTGAATCAGACGGCCGTTGTTCCAGAACTTGTCCGGCGCGTTGATCATATTGGCGATGTCAATATGCACGCCGAACATCGGGCGGTCGATGGCCTTGATAAGCCGCAGGTAACTGTCCGGCGAGTCGGGAAGCATCCAGCCCATCATTTCGTAGGCGAATTTCGCCCGTTTCGGCTTCACGGCGTCAATGATTTTCCGTGTGTTTTCGACGGCGAGATCAAAATACTCATCGCTGACGTTCTTCGGATGAGGTCCATCCCAGCGATCCTTGTTGAAACTTCCGGCAATGTTGACACAACAACGGGCGTCCAGTTCGTCGGCCAGGGCAAGGCCATCGGTCACGGATTGCAGGTTTTTCGCACGTTTTTCCGGGTCGGCATCCATCAGGTTGTTCCAGCGACCAACCTCTGCGATCACGAGGTTCCGTTTCCTGACCGCGTTGACAATAGCGTTGATTCGCTCCTTGTCGTCGAGTGCCGCTCCGGGTGCATACACGGCACGATAGCGGAGTTCAACGGCCCGTTGCGCCCAGGCTTCGGGATCAGCGTCGGAAATAAAGAGCGGTCCGCCCAACCGCAAGGGACGCTTTGTCTCTTCAGCGAAAATTCGCGGTGTCAGTGTTCCCAATGCGGCTCCAAGAGCCAATGTTTTCAATGCAGTACGACGTTTCATGGAATCACCTTTCAAGTTAAGGATTCATCTCAGGTTGGAGTGATCAGAAATGGGTATGTTCCCGGTCGTTGCAGACGCGATGATTCCAAGTACGCTGTTACAAAGTGTTGGAACGAAACTCCGGGGGATATTCCGGCACTCCGGTAAATTTTGGGGAAACGATTTCGCGGATTGAGCCATCTGGCCGGATCATCAAAAACATCACTGCCCAGTTGTGCCGTATGGCAAGCTCAAGCCCCTTTTCGGGACCGAGAACAAACAGGGACGTTGCGAGAGCATCCGCTTTCGCGCAGGACGAATCGACGACGGACACCGACCCCAGCCGTTCCCCACCGGATTGGGTGCCGGTAACGTCCGCAAAATCCTTCGGGCGGCCGACTTGGGGATCAATAATGTGCGAAAAACGCTTGCCGTCAACGACCCGGAAGTTTTCACACCCCCCGCTCGTTGCCAACGCCAGGTCGGTCAACAAGTATTTTTTGTGGATGCTCATGCTCTGCTCCTGCGGCTTTTGAACACCGATCACCCATCGTTGTTCCTTGGCGTCCCGGTCGATCCCCTTGTGGCCGAAGACACGGGTTTCGCCGCCGATTTCGATCAGGAAGCCAAACAACTGACGATTTTCGACCGCCTGCGTTTTCAGGTATTCCGCTGCTTCGTCCACACCGAATCCTTTGGCGATGGCAGCCAAATCAACGCACAATTCGGGAATATCCTTCTTCAAGGCGGGCGATTCCAAGCGAACCTGCAAATGCTCAAAGCCGACTTGTTTCCGCAGTTCGTCGAGTTCCGTCTGCGTCGGTAATTCCGATGTGGTCAGGGCGTCCGCGCCCATGTGTTGCGGGCCGAATTTCCAACGTTGCACAAGCGGTGCCACCGTCACGTCGAACACACCTTCCGTTTGACGCGATATTTCCAAAGCAAGGGACACCACTTTTGCCGTTTGCATCGACACCGGGAACCAGTCGGTTGACTCGGACACATTGAAACGGCGGATTTCGGAATCGGCACGATACGTTGACATCAACCGATCGACCTCGTCAAATCGATCTTGAGCGGCATCCAGCAGTGTCGTGATTTGCCGGGCGTCAAGGTCGGATGCGAGCGCCAGCCTGAACGACGTTCCCATGGTCATGCCGGTTCGTGCGCGGATACCATCCCGGAAAGCCGGGAGCGACTCCTCACTCAAATCTTTTTCATTGTTACCAGCGTCAACTTTCACGGCGAAAATCCTCCGGCTTCGTCAACGGGAGCGGCACTTGCCATTTTCGCACACGGCAAAACACGCACGTCCACAATTTTCTGTAATTTAACCAAATCAATATCAATTGTCAAGAGAATTTTTATTATTTTTCACTGTTTATTGGTTTTATACCGTACAACGCCATGGACTTTGTCTTGATCTCTGTGAACTTTGTGCATTCCTTTGTGTTGAAATCTTTTAACACAAAGGCCACAAAATGAATACCAGTCCAATGGCGTTCGACAGTATATTCATCATCATATTCATCGAAAGAAAGGTTGTTTTGGGGAGTTGGTTGAGCAGTTTCCTTGCCAAAATCTTAGAAAACAAGAGAGCTTAGGTAAAATGAAAAAAAAGCGACGGGGAATACTAAAATCGTAAATCTGTTACAAAATCAAAAAACAGGTAAAACACGCCGGAAAATTATTTTGCACACAATTCGTTTGCTATTTGTGTCCCAAGAAATCGAGTAAAAACAAAAAACAATAAAACTTCACAATAAAACAACAAAACCCACTTGACAATTCATCTCGCCCCGACTACAATCGAAGGGAACAAAGTGAGAGTGTGCATCTTTGCGACTTTGCAACGTGTGCAAATGTTGAGCGGCACTCTCGTTGATGAATTTATCAGGACCACAGGATTTCCCATGACAGAAAAAAATGAAACGGTACAGGATGGTCATTGTCCACAGAACCCGCAACGACGCCAGTTGTTGAAGGCTGCCGCGATGGGAGCCGTTGGGCTGGTCGGCACGTCCCTGCTCAGCAGCGAGGAAAGAATTCTCCTCGCCCGCATGCAGGAGGAACAAGAAGGCACGGAAGCGGCGGATGGCGTTTCCAGTGCCACGCGCAGGAACACCAATTGGGCCAAACTCGAAGACCTGAAAGAGAAGCCGCCCAAAGTCAAAATCGGCGATATGAAGGTCAGCCGGATTATTCTCGGCGGCAATCTTTTCGGCGGCTGGGCCCATGCCCGCGATTTGCTGTACGTGTCCGAACTTGTGACCGCATACAATACGCCCGACAAGATTCAGGCCACGTTTCAGTTGGCCCAGGCCTGTGGAATCAATGCGTTTTTGTCGCATTATTCTCATTTTGCGATGATTAACCGCTACTGGGAAAAGGGCGGGGACATGCACTTCTTTGCCGACTGCCGCAGCCCGGAAGAAACAAAAATCTCCATGGATCAGGGAGCCAGTGCCTGTTATATCAACGGCGAAAAAACCGACGCGCTTGTTGCTGCCGGACAATTCGATGTTCTCGAAGCTCACCTTGAGCAGGTGCGCAAGGAGGGCGTCACCGCAGGACTGGGGGCCCATCGTCTGATTACTGTCCAAAAGGTCATGGAACGTGGAATCACGCCCGAATTCTGGATGAAAACGTTCCACCATACGAATTATTGGTCGGCACAACACCAACGAGAACATGACAGCATTTTCTGCCGGGAACCGGACGAGACCAGGGAATATATGAAAACGCTGGATATTCCGTGGATTGCGTTCAAAACCCTCGCGGCCGGAGCGATTCGTCCGCCCGAAGCGTTCCGGTTTGCCTTCGAGGGAGGTGCCGACGTCATCTGTGTCGGCATGTACGATTGGCAGGTGGTGGACGATGTGAACGTCGCTGTGAGCATTCTCAACGACAAGGATGCCCTGAAACGCGAGCGACGCTGGACTTGAAAGAGAGAGGCCGTGAATTTGGTTCAGTCCGCTTTTATGCCACATTAAGGAGCCACGCAATCATCACGTGAACATTTCCATCAGAGCCGCGAGAGTGATCGAGCGGAATGACCGTTCCGTGACCGTCGCGGCTCTGATGAATCGAACAACTGATTTCTGCGCGAGTCCCAAGAAAGAAAGGTTGATATCCCATGAATAAACTCAAAGTTGTGTCTGTGCTGTTTGTTTTAGCTCTGGTGGCCGGTTGCGGGAAGGGGCATGTCCCGTTGCAGGGGAAGGTCACTTTTTCCGATGACGGTTCGCCGCTGACCACGGGGAATGTGAATTTTGTCAACGGGTCGTTCCAGTCACGAGCACCGCTTCAACCGGATGGAACCTATACAGTCGGGACTTATAAAGCCTCCGACGGGTTGCCGCCGGGGAAATACAGCGTTTACGTTACCGGTGCGGTGAAAGTGATTGGGGAAGCGAAGCTCAGCGGCGACATTGGCCCGACGGGCGAAGTGACAGGAGGCGGAATGCCGATCACCGAGCCGCTCATTGCTCCCAAATTTTCGTCTGCCAATAATTCCGGTTTGGAATTTGAGGCAGGATCGGCCAAAACGTTCGATTTCAAAGTCGATCGTTATGTCAAAAGATGAGATGGAATATTTGTGTTTGTTTGTCACTATTCAGCGGAATTTTGGGTTTGAGGTAGCGAGAATGTCTTGCAATCCGTCAGGATTGCGTTGCTCGGTAGAAAACTAAATGTCATCACCCATGTTACTGCATTCCGTTGAATAGCACGTTACGTTTGTTTCGATTTTCAGACTGTTCTTTACATGAAAAAATTTTTTCCATGAATTGAATCGTCATATCCACTTTTTGATACGAAAGGTATCCCATGAAAGAGAGAATCTTTGTTAAGATGGGGGGGGGGGGCAAGATGATTGCCTTTACTCTCGTTGAACTTCTTGTTGTCATTGCCATCATCGGCATTTTGATTGCGCTTCTATTACCCGCCGTTCAGGCGGCGCGGGAAGCGGCCCGGAGGATGCAGTGCGCGAACCATTTGAAACAGATCGGACTTGCGGTCCACAATTTCCACGATGCGCATCGGGGGCTTCCGCCGTTCAAAATTGACGGATATCGTATCGGTGCTCCCGCGTTTCTGTTCCCTTACATCGAACAGACCGCCCTTTGGGAGAAGTTGGTCAACATGCCGGCAGTCAACAGTACATCGGATACGGGATTGGACGTGATCTTTGTCTGGTACTGGCGGGAAATCTCTGTGGAAGAACGACAGGCTTTCAGTTCGGTTTCCACCTACCTTTGTCCTTCCCGACGCACCGGAAGAGTGAACTACACAGACGGTAACGCGGCTGCCCCCACCGGCTTTGCAGGTGCAGGCCCGTGCAGCGATTATGCCATCGTGGCATATCAAGCGGCTCCGAGACCTGCAACGGGACAAACAACGACCCCGCTGACTGCCAACTGGTGGGATATGTTCGGCGGTGACTTGGAAAGCTATCAATGGGCCATCGGTTTACCTGGTCCTTACGGTGCCGGTCGTGCCGATGCAGGCAATGATAAAAGTCCGTTTATCCCCGGCCAAACTGTCATGTCCAATGCGGTGCCGCGCAGTAACAATGGAAATGGGAATAACAAGCGGAAGAATTGGACTGCAGACGCCGGGTTTCAGCGTTGGGTTGACGGAACAAGCAATCAGATTATCTGGGGGGAAAAGCACATTCCACCCAGCAAATTGGGAAAATGCGGAGTTGCCGGTCACAACCTTCGCGTCGCGCACGATGATTGCACTTACATGCAAACGGGAGGCGATCAGAGCTGGGCTTCCTTGTTTCGCCTGATTCAAAGCGAGTATTCGGAAGGGAATATCGTTCGCAGTGCCAAGTCGTTTGACGTCATTCCTGAAGTGGCGGATGACGGACAACACCTTTTGTATCACGCAAATTCCGCGTACAGTTTCGGCAGTGCGCATCCCGGACTCGCCCAGTTTCTCATCGGCGACGGTTCCGTTCATGCCCTGTCATGCACCACGGCGGATCAGGTGATTTACTCGCTGGCCGACGTCAGCGACGGCGGTGCCGTGTCGTTGCCGTAACACACGCCACGCTGATTTCAGTTGAGGAAAACATGGTTTGAAATGAGGACTCACGCTAAAATAAGCTGACAAATCAGAGCCGCGACGGTCACGGAGCGGTTACTCCGCTCGATAACTCTCGCGGCTCTGATGGAAATGTTGACTTTGCTTTTGCGCGACTCCTGAATTTGATGGAGAGACAATGAAAAACGACAGGATCGGTATTTGCCTGATCGGTGCGGGTCGGGCGGGAATGATTCACGCGAACAATTTTATGAAAAGGGTTTCCAATGCCTCCATGAAATGTGTCGTCGATGTTGTTCCCGAAACAGCCCGCAGCGCGGCGGAAAAGCTGGGAATTTCACGATACTCCGTTGACTATCGTGAAATCCTGGACTCTTCCGACATTGACGCCGTTGTCGTTGTTGCTCCCACGCACTTGCACCGTGAAATCGTCGTTGCCTGTGCCGGGGCCGGAAAACACATTCTCTGCGAAAAGCCGATGGCACTCAATGCACAGGAATGTGAAGAGATGGAAAACGCGGTTGCCCGCAACCATGTCAAGCTGCAAATCGGATTCATGCGCCGCTATGACGCCGATTTCGTCCGGGCCAGGGAGGCCGTCGATTCCGGTGACATCGGCGAGGTTGTCCTGATCCGTTCCTCAACGCGAGGCCCCAGCAAACCTCACCCCTGGATGTACGATATCAAACGGAGTAACGGCGTCCTGGCGGAAGTCAACAGTCACGATGTTGATACCATCCGATGGTTTTCCGGGAGCGAGGTCAAAACGGTGTTCGCCCTTGGCGGCAATTACCGCAACAGGGAAATTGCCGCCGAATATCCCGATTATTATGACAACCTTGTCGTGACGGGAGAGTTTGCCAACGGGGTCCAGTATGTCATCGACGGTGCCGCTTATGTGCAATACGGTTATGACGTCAAGCTGGAAGTCGTCGGCACGCGCGGAGTCATTCGCGTCGCCAGGGAAGAGGCGACGGGAGTTCAATGGATCACGAAAGAGAACGGCATCCATACCCCGTTCGTGAAAAGTTGGACGGATTTGTTCAAGGACGCCTATCTTGAAGAAGATGCCCGATTCGTTGATTGTATCCTCCACGACAAACAGCCGCAGGTGACCGGTCATGATGGAAAAATGGCCGTTCGCATTGTCGAGGCGGGCAATCGTTCCATTGCGGAAAAACGTATCATTGAGTTATCATAAAATGAAAGGAAGCCGAGTTATGCTTGCGTTGAGATTGTACGGTCCGAAAGATATTCGACTTGACGAGATCGACGTTCCCGTGATCAGTGACGACGATATTCTGTTGAAAGTTGACGCCGCCGCCTTATGTGGCACGGACGTCCGCATGATGCAAAACGGTTATCGTCATGTCTCGGAGGAAAGACCGCTTGTTTTGGGACACGAATTTGCCGGAACCGTGGTCGAAGCCGGCCGGAACGTCCCGCTTTATGAAGAAGGGATGCAGGTTGCCGTTGCGCCCAACATCGGTTGCGGCCTGTGCCTGCGCTGCGTTTCGGGAAGGCCTCATTTGTGCAACGCTTACAAGGCTTTCGGAATTAACATGGACGGGGCGTTTGCCGAATATGTCAAAATTCCGCAAAAGGCGATTTTGCAAGGAAATCTCATGCCGTTGCCGAACGGTTTGTCCCCGGAAGACGCAACCCTGAACGAACCTCTTTCCTGCGTGTATAACGGCTTTCTGAAATGCGGGATCGTCCCCGGTGAACATGTTTTGATCGTCGGGGCCGGGCCGATCGGCGTCATGCACGCCATGTTCGCCCGCATCGCCGGAGCGGCAAGGATTATCGTGTGCGACCTGCTGTGGGAGAGACTGTTTCAATGTCAATCCCTGCTGGACGGCATTGACGTTTGCCGGGCTGATCAGTTGGCGGATTTTGTCATGGAGAAAACGCGGGGGGACGGCCTGGACGTGGCCGTCATCGCCTGCCCTTCGCCCCGGATGCAGTCTGCGGTGATTCCGCTGATGAATTACGGAGGCCGGGTCAACTTTTTCGGCGGTGTTCCCGCCTTGGAACAGATGGTCCCGATCAATACGAATCTCGTTCACTACAAAGAACTGTGCCTGACAGGATCGACGAGGGCAAGCACGGAGCATTTCCGCAAAACGCTTCAATTCATTTCCGATGGATTGATCAATGTCAGAAAACTCATTACGGCCCGGTTCCACATCAGCGACGTCCTGGACGCGTTCGACATGAACGGCAATGGTTTGGCTTTGAAAAAACTCATCACCTTCGAACCCGTTTTGGACTATTCGAAACCAACGGATACGCGGGATGAACCGGCTCTTGTTTCCGCGAAAGGCTAGATGTGGGCAATGTCATCAGAACGGTTTGCGGTGATATTCCACCCGATTCGTTGGGACATTGCCAGTGCCATGAGCACCTTTTCATTGAAAAAGGGAAACCCTCCGAACTCGTTCCATCGCTCCTGATGGAGGATTTGGAGAAGACAAGCCGGGAGTTGTCCGAATACAAGAAAGCCGGAGGCGGAGCCGTTGTCGATGCACAACCTGTCCATTGCGGGCGTATGGCGGAATTTCTCGTGGAAGCCTCGCAAAAAACGGGCGTTCACGTCATCGCTTCGACGGGCTTTCACAAAACCGTGTATTATCCCGAAACGAGTTACGTTTTCCGTGGTGATGAAGAGGAAATCACGTCGCTTTATATTCGGGAAATTGAGGAAGGCATGATTGCCTCGGAACAATCGGGGGCAAAACAAATTGCCGGCAGGGCGGGAGTGATCAAAACGGCGGTTGATCGGGACGAAGCGATGCGGGACGGTGTTTATGAAAAACTGTTTTCCGCCGCCGTCCATGCGTCGAAAGCGACCGGCGCAACGATTCTCTGCCACATCGAGTTTGAGTCCGACGCCCTGGCGTTGACTGCCCGCCTTTTGAAAAAAGACGTTCCACCGCAGAAAATCATCCTGTGTCATCTCGACCGGGTGCGATTCGATTTCCAGTATCACGAGGAATGTTTGAGGCACGGCGTTTACCTTGAATATGACACGATCAACAGAACGGCGCATCACGACGACGTCAGCGAGGCAACATTGATTCATCAAATCCTGAACGCGGGATATGAAAAGCAAATCCTCCTGGGTTTGGACACGACGAACCGGCGCCTTCGCAACTATGGAGCCGGCATGGGACTTGATTACATCATCAACGATTTCATGCCCGTATTGAAACAAGAAGGAATGGGAAAGACTCTCCTGGACAGGATGTTGGTAGAGAATCCGCAAGAAGCACTCGGCATTTGCCGGTCGGACCACTGATCATTGCCGTGGCTGCCCGGTCATCTCCCCTGAAAGGTGAAAACGTGAAAAAGTCTTTGATTTTGTTTGTCGGAATGGCGGTGTTCGCCGTGGTTTGTGTGGTTATTGCAGGGCGGTCATTCGCAGCGGACGTGCCTTTACCGCCGATCGGCGACCTGACGCCGCAGATCGAAAGCTACGTCAACAAGCTCAACGAAGGGATTGCCGATTTGGACGGCACAAAGGATTACAAAGCGGACTCCGATTCACTGATCAAGGACGCCTCCGCCCTGATGCTCGTGGCACTGGCAATCGGGCTTTCGCCGGAAGACAGCCAATACAAGAAAGCCGTGCCTGCGATCATCAAGGCGTGTGCCGGTTTCAAGACAGCGGGAACTTACGCCGAAGCGAAAGCGGCTGTTGCGGGAATCGCCCAAGCCACTCAAGAGTCCGGCGATTCCTCCACACTGTCCTGGTCCAAGATCGTCGCGCTCAAACCGGCCATGAAAGCCGTACCGGTTGTCAACAGCGGCGTCAGCCGGAACATGAGAAACGAGTTGACGCTCAAGAAGGGGATCGCCAGGGTCTGTGAAGGCACCGCCACGCTGGCCGTCATCGTGCATGGCTCCATCGCGAACGCCGATGAAACGATCAAGCCGGCCGAGGCCGAACTTTGGAAAAAACAGTGCGAACTGTTCCGCGACATGGCACTGGAAACGAACAAGATGGCTCATGACTTCGAGGCCGGCAATGTGTCGTTCGGTACGCTCAGGAGCCAATATGACAAGCTCAACGAATCTTGTGACGCCTGCCACGAACATTTTGTGGGAGGCGGCCAAGTCAATTAATAACGGCGTTATTGGCACCTGGACTTTCGATTGGAAAAAAACGATGTTTCATTTTGAAAAAGCGACTCAACCGACGATGTATTTCATCGGCGTGACGACGGAAAAATCCTCAATTATGAAGATCTTCCCCGAATGGGCGGCCGCCCTGGGATTGAAAGACACCGTCCTGACGGGCATTGACGTCGCAATCCATGCTCCAGCGGAGACGTATCGGGAAGTCGTGCGTTTCATCAAGGATGATCCGCTCTCGCTGGGGGCTCTCGTGACAACACACAAAATCGACCTGTATCAGGCCGCAAAGGATTTGTTCGACTTTTCAGATACGTATGCAAGTATGTTCAATGAGATTTCTTCCATCTCGAAACGGGAGGGAAAACTTCGGGGACACGCCAAGGACCCGATTTCCTGCGGATCGGCACTGGAAGATTTCGTTCCGAAAAACTACTGGAAGGATCACAAGGAAGCCGGAGTTCTCATCATGGGAGCGGGTGGCAGTGCCATCTCGATGTGCTCCTATTTTTTCCGTCCTGAGTTTGAAGGCAATTTTCCATCCCGGGTCGTCATTACGAACCGTTCGAAGCCCCGCTTGGACGAAATTGAGCGGATCAACCGGGAACTTTTGAACAAATGGGGCATCCCGTGCGAGTATTATTTGGCACCATCGCCGGAACAAAACGACGACGCTTTGCACACGATGAACGATGGTTCGTTGGTGATCAACGCGACGGGATTGGGCAAGGATCGTCCCGGTTCGCCGCTGACCGACAACGCCCGTTTTCCCCGAAACGGAATCGTCTGGGAAATCAACTATCGCGGTGATCTTCGTTTCATGCACCAGGCTCTGGAGCAACAGGAAGAAAGGAAATTGCATGTCGAGGACGGGTGGAGATATTTCATCTACGGCTGGACTCAGGTGATTGCCGAAGTGTTCGATTTGGAAATCCCTGCCGAAACCCTGGTGCGGCTTGATACAATCGCTGAAAAATTCACGAACAGAAACAACGGGTAATCGTTATGACCGACTTCAACACCGCAAATACGCCTTTTGATTATGCAAGAGGTTTCACAATCGACTTCGATTTGAGGACGGGGGCTTCGGCACTCAGGGAAACTTCTTTACGTCCGCTCAGTGCCGTTAAAGGGATTTTCGCGGACGAAGCCGCCGCAGATGAAATTCTGAAAAAGGACGACCCCTTGATTTATGAGTTTCATGAATTAAGCGTCCCGGAACATCCGGGCGATCTGGCGTTCGGTTGCAGTAAAGTCTATCCGGGAAAAATCGGCAAAGAATACTACATGACGAAAGGACATTTTCACACCGTCCTGGACACCGGGGAAGTGTATTACTGTCTTGCAGGTCACGGTTATATGATGTTGGAAAATCCGGAAGGCGACTGGTCCGCTCTTGAACTCGGACCGGGAAAGGCCGTTTACGTCCCGCGACGTTATGCTCATCGAAGCATTAATGTCGATCCGGTCGAACCGCTTTTGACCTTTTTTGTTTTTCGGGCCGATGCGGGACATGATTACGGAACGATTGCCGCGAATGGATATCGAAAACTTTTGATCGAAGAGAATGGAAAACCTTGCATCATGGATAATCCGAAATGGAGCCGGGACTGAATGATCCATTCCTTCGGCAAGGCCGGGCTCAAGCAATCCATTTCCTCCGGTGGGTGGCAGAAGCACGGGTATCTTGCCCGCCGTTTCGCCTGGCTCGTTGCAGGCTGGAAGCCTGCGATCTCATTGTGTGCAATAAAAATCAAAACCCGTCCGGGATGATGTGCCCCATGCGGTCGCGTTTGGTGGCCATGTAGTGCTCATTGAAAACGGTAACTTGTCCCATGATTGGAACCTGGTCCACCACTTCAAGATCGAAACCGCCATAAATGAAAGCGTCGGTTTTTTTGGGGTTGTTTGTCAACAGTCGCACTCTGCTGATGCCCAAGTCTTTCAAAATTTGAATGCCGACACCATAATCGCGCAGGTCGGACTTATGCCCCAGGGCCAGATTCGCGTCAATAGTATCGAGTCCCTGATCCTGGAGCTTGTAGGCTTTGATCTTTTCCGCAAGCCCAATGCCACGACCTTCTTGCGGCAAGTAAACCAGTACACCGCCGCCGTCTTCCTGCATTTTCCGCATGGCCAGGTGCAATTGGTCGCCGCAATCACAGCGAAGCGATCCGACCAAATCGCCGGTAAAGCAAGACGAATGCAGACGGACGAGCGGGGCGTCGATTTTGGAAATATCGCCCAGAATGATGGCAATCGGCTCATCCTTTTCATATTGGATTCGATAAATGCGAATGATCCCAAGTCCGTATTTGGTTGGGAGATCGGACTCGGCAATACAATCAACGATTTTTTCGCTCCGACGTCGATGTCGAATCAATTCTTCTATCGTAATGATTTTCAAATCAAATTTCTTTGCAATCTCAAACAGTTGCCCGGTCGAAGCCCGGTTGCCGGTCTCGTCGAGAATCTCACACAGCACACCTGCAGACTGTAATCCGGCCAGTCGGGCGAGATCGATCGCGGCCTCGGTGTGACCGGCGCGCCGCAGAACACCGCCTTCCTTCGCTTCGAGCGGGAAAAGATGCCCCGGTCGCACGAAATCGGACGGTTTCGCGTTTGGTGCAAGCACCGCAAGGATCGTCGTGGCCTTTTCTTGCGCTGTGATGCCGGTTTTCGCCGTGACGTGGTCAATCGGCACAGTAAACGCCGTTTGCAGAGGCGCGGTGTTATCGCTCACCATCGGCGGCAGTTCGAGCTTCCGGCACAATTCCGGCAAAATCGGCATACAAACCTGCCCGCGTCCGTGCGTCAGCATAAAATTGACCGTTTCAGCGGTCACTTTTTCCGCCGCGCAAATGAAATCGCCTTCATTTTCGCGTTCCTGATCGTCGGTCACGATCACGATTTCGCCATTTTTGATCGCCGCAAGCACTTCCTCGATGGAAGAATACATCATTTCACCACCACAATAAAATTTATCTGCAAAATTATCAACTCACAAGTGAACCGATAGCCTATTGATCGTTGATCCGGGCAACCGGGACGCCCAAAGCAGCGGAATACGCAATTTCTCATTTGGATGTGTACCAAACAATACAATGATAGTGCATTTTCGTGCTTTGTCACGACAGCCGGTTGCAAAAATCGTCGTACCCAAACTGCCGTATGACTTTAAAATCGCCGCCGGGGATGTCGGAATCGCAGGAGACAATCGCGGGCAGTTGCAGGCCGTTGAACATCGTGTTCTTGCAGATCGTGTATTGCGACATGTCACCGAAGACGAGCCGGTCGCCGACGATGAGCGGCTTGCGGAACTGGTATTCGCCGATGATGTCGCCGGACAGACAGGTTTTGCCGCCGACAATGTACTTGTACCGCCCGCTTTCGAGCGGTGCGTCGGCCAGTTCGATAACGCGACGCGCCCCGAGAATTTCCGGCGTGTAGGGCATTTCGAGCACGTCGGGCATGTGCGCCGCAGCCGACGTGTCAACGATGACGACGCACAGGTTATTCGGGTTGGCGATGATGTCGAGCACCGACGTGACGAGAAACCCGGAGTACAGCACATGCGCTTCGCCCGGCTCCAGATAAATTTGCAGACCGGTGCGTTCCTTGAAGTCGATCAGCAGTTCGATGAGGTGCTCGATGTCGTAACCCTGCCGCGTGATGTGATGTCCACCGCCGAAGTTGATCCACTTGAGCATCGGAAAATAGCGGTCGAAACGCTGCTCGACATGCAACAGCGTCCGTTCGAGCACGTCGGAGCCTTGCTGACAGATGGTGTGGAAATGAAACCCGTCCACACCGTCGAGCGACACGCCGTACAGACCGTCTTCGCGAATGCCGAAACGCGAACGGCTTGTGCAGGGGTTGTAAATTTCGATTTGCACTTCCGAATATTCCGGGTTGATGCGCAACCCGACTTCGATCTCACGGCCGCTATGACTGAGCATCGGCTCGAAGGTTTTCCACTGGTTGACCGAGTTGAAAACAATCGTGTCGGCCACCGTGCAAAGGTAGTTCATCTCTTCCTTCGAGTAGGCCGGCGAATAGACGTGCAGTTCCTTGCCGAATTTCTCGCGGCCGAGCTGGGCTTCATAAATGCTGCTGGCCGTCGTCCCGGCCAGATAGGGCGTCATATCGTCGAACACGCCCCAGGTCGAAAAGGCTTTCAGGGCAAGCAGAATCTTTGCCCCGCTTCGCTCGGCGACCTGTTGCAACACCTCCATGTTGCGTCTCAGCCGCGCCCGGTCGATAACGTAATACGGCGTCGGAATGTCAAACGACGAATAATCAAAATTGGGAAGCGCAAACAGTGCGTTCATCTCATGCAAGCCTCTGGGTTAGGGGGTGGTGGGGCAGGGGTTAGTTCAAAGTGTAAAATGCAAAGTATGGAGTGTGGGGTAGCTGCGTTGCCTGCAACGCGCATGTCTTTGCCCTGTAAGGGCTACACATCATAGCCCAGGGTAAGCGGTACTCCGCGCAGCCCTGGGTCGATGTCATTGTTTATCAAAACCAAAAGTATCATTGTGGATCAGGAGTTCTTCGTCCTGCCAACTCGGAAGGGTTTCTCTTGTGTCAGGGTTACGCCAAAAGAATTCTATTGTTTCCACCACTTTCCGGAGAGCAGTTCCAAAAGAGTCCCCTTCATAGGAAGTGGTAAGGTATTTCATCGGAACGTCTTGCTCAAAATCGTTATTTTTTACTTTGGCCCAACCGGAAATCGTGTAAGACGCTTGTGTGGAATTACTCGGCTCGATGTATTCCCAATGCAAATAAACTATCCGTGTTTGGAACGTCTTTAACGTAAGCAGTTGCCAAATTTTGACAGGATAGGTGATTAGAAATATAAGTGGAGCAACGTGGTGTAGCAATGCTTCTTGAATGAGTCCTTTCGTTTCCAACCGAAGTGGAGGCTCTGCTCCAAGGAAACGAATCCATATCCCCTCTCTGTAAATTTTGAGGATAGGACGTTGTCGTGCAAGTACCAGAAAAAATGATTCTATTACAAAGGGAAGAGCAAGTAAAGCCACAATCATCATTGTAATCCCCCCAACAAGAGCAGAGTCACCATTTGGTGGTTCACCAATACCGAGTAAGAATACTATTCCCATGACAAACCAAATAGCGACAAGCGGTCCGAGAAGTAAGACACATGCCCAGACCATCCACGTTCGACCATAGAACTGCGTTGCATACTTTTTCAATTTGGTATTCATAAACACCCTCTTTCCATGGTAGCCAGCATCGCGCGCAACAGGAACAACCTCATTACCTCATTCCACCTCATTTACAACCCACACCAAATGATGTAAATGAGGTTGATAACACTGAGAGGCGCGCGGTCATCTGCTACTGAGGTTGTTTTGTTATTGTCAATGATGTGTCAATGAGGTTCTCTTTCTTAATGCGAACCACACGAAATATCGCGAACGACGCTAACAACTTTAAAACCCTTTCGCATATTTCGCGAAGCCGGTACTCCGGCCAAACAACACTGGCGTGGTTCGCGTTAAAATCTCTTCGTGTTCCTTCGTGATCTTCGTGGTGAAATAATCACGAAATTCGTACCGGTATTATTGTCTCGAGTCACAGCGATATTGATTTTGTGTACCCGTATTTATTGTTGCCGCGATGGCATGTTGAAACGTTAATCCCGGCGGGATACTCATTCTATCCCGGCGGGGTACTCGCTCTACCCCAGTCGTTCTACTCTCGCGGGATACTCGCAGTAACCCGCGAACGATGCTTTTTGACCACCGGCGATATATACCACACAACGCCAACATGCTGAAGTTTTAAAACAGCAGCCTGGAGCGTAAGCGACGGGTTGGTCAATCCTGCTTCCCCGATTCTTTATTGAGCATCAGCATTTTATGCAGGGTTGTGTTTTTAAGGAATTGAACACTGCCATCGCCTAAAGCGACATTGGCACCTTCAGTATGATAACTGCTGATTCCCATAGCATCGACATTGATTCCCTTGCTGGCGGTTTCAAAGGAAATTTCTCGCGACGGATCCATCCAGTTGACGGGAATTCTGCGTTCCACAAGAAAAATGGTTTCGTCGGGCTTTTCTACATCGGTCATTGACCTCGTTTGCGATCCGAAAAATGCTGCCTCCGAACCATCAATGACCGAATAGAAACTGCCAGCCGGTGCAGGAACAGGATCAACTTCACGGGGTGAACCACTGGGACATCGAAAAACAGTTGGAGCTTCCGAATGAAACTGTCGGTTATATTCACTGTCCCAGGGTTCGTCCAATCGGATTTTTTCGTACAAGGCGTTTTGTTCGATGTAGGGCAGAATCAAAACCCGCCAACTGTGCAGAGATTTGCCGTTTTCGTCAACTGTATAAGTGGGCGGAAATTGACCATACTCGTCATGATAATTGTGTAAAGCGAACATGATACATTTCATGTTATGGACACATTGCGTCCGCCGTGCAGTTTCACGGGCAGCAGGTACCGCAGGCAACAACAGGGCAACCAAAACGCCAACGATTGCTATGACGACGAAAAGTTCTACAATCGTAAAATTTGGACGACTTTTCTGTTTCTCTTCCGATTTTTCTCGTGGTTTCCTGGCGGCATCGACCGCTGACCAAAAGATTGCCGCGATAAACAAGTAAAAAAGCCCGGCAAAGAGAAAGATGTGGATAAAATGAACACGTAGCGGCGCGTAAGAAAAGCGATCCCGAAAGAGAAGGCTGACAATAAGTACCGGTAAGAATCCGCTCACAAGGAACAACACGAAAAATCCGATAGCCGCTCCAATACGCTTTTGAAGCAGTTGCCCCAAGCCGGGCAAAATTAACGAGCAAAAACCATAAAAGGTATTGATGGGACGTTCTGGTTCGTTCATTGGACTTATTGGGGGTAAAGGATTTACACTTGTTTACGACACTCACGCTATAACCGTCACACGCATCTCACCATCGAATGTGACAACTTCTCCGTTCGATATTTCAACAGAACGAATGCTTCTTCTGTCAAGCTTTGACAAAAGTGAGTAAATATGGTGAAGTAGCGTTTGCTTGTCGAATGTACTCATGGCAAAGTTTTGTTCGACCCTTTCAGGGTCGAAAATATTATTGGGGCACCGTTACCAGGGGCTGCGGGCTTGCGCCCTTACCCCTGGCTATGGAATTCCGCCCCTGTGGGGCGATAACATTTCTGTGTCCCTTTGGGACTGCTTTGCGTATCCCTATTATTGTTGCCGCGATGGCATGTTGAAACGTTAATCCCGGCGGGATACTCATTCTATCCCCACGGGATACTCGCTCTACTCCGGCCAGATAGGGCGTCATATCGTCGAACACGCCCCAGGTCGAAAAGGCTTTCAGGGCAAGCAGAA
>WRMR01000008.1 GCA_009776995.1 Planctomycetaceae bacterium
TTGACCACTAAAATGGAACTGTCGTTCCGCCTCTGGGAAGCTCATCGCCCGTGAACGGTTGCATTTATTGTAATTTCAATACCTTATATCACTTTTGATTTCAGTTCATTGGACGCTAGTGATTGCCACCATCAACGATCACTTCAATGGGCTTGCCAAACCCCGTAAATTTCGGCACCAAGTGCTCCACCACCGCAACGGCCATCGCGGTTTTGGTTTGAAACTTCCGGTTGGATTTTGTTTGTAACTTGTCGATTTCTTTATGACGCAAGTCAAGTTCAGCAGCGATGGGCAACGAAATTTCGCCGAACGCCGGGTGTGTCAGCACGAATACGGCGACGATCCATGAATGTCCGAAACAGGTTTTCGCGTTCGTGCGACCCGGCGTCGGATTGTGATGATAACCGGCACCTTCGATCTTGCGACCGTAACGTTTGGTCGGCGAATCGTCGAGCACGAGACGAATCGTTGCTGCCGTTGCAATGACGGGCTTGAGCCGTTTGATGATGATCCCGGTCATCGCATCAAAAATTTCATCTCCCTTGCACAGGGATATGGTAAAATACTTGTCGAAAGTCGTCGCAAGCCTGTGCCGCCTTGAGCCATTGTGTGACGGTTCGCCGTCGTGCGATGGCGAACAACGTACCGAGCACCAGCGAAAGAAAAAACGGTTGCGTTTTTTTGGGTCACTTGCTTGCGAGCAATCCGGTGAATTTTTCAAACAGGGATACGGCGTTTTGCTGTCCTTTGACGATCTTCGTCATCGGCTGCACGGGCAAATATGATTTAGCAACAAAACTGATACACCGAGAGCCGGTCCTTTGGAAAGGCCAGTTTTTTTATTGATTATCATCTGGTTAATTCTTGGAAAGTGCAGATGCGTAATTTGTGTAAATTTATGCAAAAAATGCAAATAAAAATTCGGCTGAAGTGTTACATTGTGTCATATTCCGGGCAAGCCATAAATATACCCCACAACGCCATCAAAGCGAAGTTTTAAAACAGCAGCCCGGAGCGTAAGCGACGGGTTTTTCGGAAACGGTACCGTTGAGTCGGTCACTTATGTTCCCGGTTGCTACCCTGCTTAAAAAGCTGCATGATTGGCGTGGGACAGTATAATATGACACATCGTCATGATACAAAAATTGGCCTGACCCGGAGTTGACGGACAGAGATTTCCGCATCATACTGGATGACTGGGGATGCACCATTTTTGTATCACTCGGAAGAAAATCCCCTTGCATTTCAGATATCTCTGTGCCTCAATGCCTTTGGAGCCGCGCAAGAATAACGTGAACATTCCCAATCAGAGCCGCGAGAGTTATCGAGCGGAATGACCGCTTCGTTACCGTCGCGGCTCTGAATGATCGAACAACTGATTTCTGCGCGAATCCTTTGTGTGAAACAAAACCACCACACAGAGTATCGATAAATTATTGTACAATACGGAATCAACCCCATGCCCATTCAACCACGATTATTTTTCCTGGCCGGGATCATGCAAGGCTCGTTTCACGAGATGGCATTGCATGATCAATCGTATCGCGCGGAACTTGCCCGGCGGCTCGGCGAGCATTTTCCGGACAGCCGCGTTTACGACCCGCTGGCATATCACGCAAATTCTGTGGATTACGGCGTCTCAAAAGGCCGCGAGACCTTTCTCATGCACAACCGGATGTGCGGCAGCGAGGTCGATGTGCTGATCGCCTTCGTTCCGGAAGCGTCGATGGGCACGGCCATCGAAATGTGGGAAGCCTGGAAAAATCACGCCGTCGTCATCACGATCAGCCCGATGCGGGCCAACTGGGCCATCCGGTTCCTCAGCAACGCGATTTACCCCGATCTGCCCGCCTTCTTCGCGGCACTCGAATCCGGCGAAATTGCGGCATTGGTTGATGCTGCGAAGTCGGCGCAGCAATAGTGAGTGTTCGTAAGTAACATACTCCATGTTTGCACAAATGTTTGTGTTTTTTGCACACAGAGAACAGGGATGAAACGGGATTTTCACAGACTGGTTTTGTGGCAATCTGTTTCATCCGTGTGCATGTTGCCCACCCAAAATGAGCTTGACATTTTGCTTGTCTTGATCGATAATGGGATTTGCTTTCGGAAAAGTTGATTTATGTCAACGAACGCATCGCAATCCACGCATGGATCAACGAGAAAAATCATGAACACAGACAGCAGGCAAAACAATTGAAATTGAAAACCAGAGTGGCCAATCCGCCCGCATGGCTGATCGAGGTGATCGATGAATACTGATTTGAGTCATATCCGGCAAAGAGGCTTGGAAGCCTGACCAAAGAACTCGGTGCGGTTGCAACCGCGCGATTTCCCAGGCCATTTGAAAACGGCCTCAGCGATTACACCGAAGAACGGGAAGCATTGTTGGAAGATGTTTCCATTGACGTTATTATCGCAAGTATTGCGAAACGGAAGAGAACAGATTGACGCGATGGCACAGTAATGAATTGCATTGCAATTTCCGGACAAACGCCAATGTCGTAAAAGACAAATGTATCCCGGGCAACAAGAAAAAGCAGAGTGACATCATGTTCGAATTCATGTTGGTGTTTTTTGTGGCCATCTGTTTCATAGTGTTTGTGAAAATTGTCGCGCAAGTGGGGAAATCCCTTGTCATCGTTCCCGATTATGAGCAGAAGTATGAGGCTGTGTTACGCCAAATCAAGAATGACCCGAACAATTCCGAACTTCGAATGGAAGTCCGCCGGTTGGGAAAATGGCTTGTTGCCAATGCACCGGAGAAATACAGCGAACAGTCACTGACCAACGATTTGCTTGCGGTCACCGGCGGTCGCTTGAATGGTGCAGGTGTTGTCAAGGTCGAGATCACCAACCCGGAAAAGCTGCATCCGGTCGATGTCGCGGAACAGGTTGAGAAGCTCGGTCAATTGTTTTTGAAAGGCGTCATCACAGCGGAGGAATTTGAGCGAGGCAAAGCCCTGTTTTTGGGCAGTCCTCCGGATGTTGCCAAAAAAACACTGGAAACACTGGACGACCTGTACCGCCTCCAGCAAAAAGGTGCCCTCTCCGAAGCCGAGTATAACATGAAAAAATGGGATTTGCTTTCGGGGAAGTTGATTAAATAAGTTCAGATGGGATAATTGAGTAACATTTCAGCGGAATTTCCGGTTTGCGTCCCATAGGGATGCGTCGTTCTATAGAAAACGTGACATATATCAATATCCGCATTCCGCAGGAATGCGCCCTTCCCGGTTGTGTGGTTGCATTCCTGACGGAATGCAGTACGTGCTGGGCAGACGTTGTTTTCTACCGAGCGATGCAATCCTAACGGATTGCAAGATATTTTCGCCCACTGCAAACTAAACATTCCGTTGAAATGATCAAGGCTTCCCCAATGGAGAATGAACCACAAAAATCAGAGAGAATGTCCCTGAAGCCGCATGCTTTTGACATGGTGTTGGAAGTCATTGCCGGGCTGTTGCTTCTTTTCTTGTGGGGAATTGCGTTGGGATCGTTTATTTTCCCGGAAAGTTACACAGACCGGTTTCACCAAATACCTGATATTTTGATTGCGTTCTTTGCGAGTTTGGCCATGGTGTGGCATCATAGAGAAATCCGTTTTCCTTTTCCTGTCAAAGACAATTTTCTGGTCAAGATCACCGAAGAAAATGCGGAACGCCAGCAACGGTTCAGTGGAAGAATGTCGCAGTTTTTTTTGATTTTTATTTTTGTAATTGTTACGTCAGGGCATTGCAAGTATGTTATTCCACTGGAAAGTATTTCGGGAATTGTGGACTTTTTTTACTCAGACCACTACTTTATGTGGTTCATTATATTATTCTTGATTTGGTATTATGTCCGTTCCTGGATGTTAAGATAATGAAATCAAGAAAGAAACAAATTGCGAATGATTGATGCGCGTCGCAGGGCGACGCGCAAAACAGTTGAAATACACCGACGTCGCAGGGCGACGCGGCTAACTCCTAACTCACCATTAACAACTGGCCACTGGCCACTAATCACTAGCCACTGAATATGAGCACACGAGTTTTACGCGCCGTTTTCAAGCGTAACTTTGTCGGTTATTTTGCCAATCCGACCGGTTACGTGTTTATTTGTGTTTTTGTCCTGCTCGGTTCCATCGCGGCGTTTTTGCCGGACGAGTTTTTCAACAAGAACCTGGCGAATCTCGACCAGTTGATTACCTGGTTCCCGCTGATTATGCTGGTGTTTATCCCGGCGGTCACGATGGGCATCTGGGCCGACGAACGCCGCCAGGGCACCGACGAATTGCTGCTGACCATTCCGGCGGGCGATTTTGAGGTCGTCATCGGCAAATTCCTGGCCGCCATCGGGATTCTGACCGCCTCGCTGTTGTTTTCCTTCGTCAGCAACCTGACGATTTTGTACCAGCTCGGCAACCCCGACGTCGGACTGTTCGTCAGCACGTATTGCGGATTCTGGCTCATCGGCCTGATGATGCTTTCAGTCGGCATGGTCGCGTCGTTCCTGACGGGCAACCTGACGATTGCCTATCTGCTCGGTGCCTTGTTCAACGCCCCGTTCGTCGCCGTGCAGTGGGCTTACGTCCTGCCCGTGTCCGCGAAAACGTCCGACCTTATCGGAAAATTCAGCATCGAATCGCAATTCGCCGCGTTCGGACGCGGGATCGTCGGCTTTTCCGGCATTATGTATTTCGTGTCGATCATGCTGGTCATGCTCTACCTTTGCATGGTACTGATCAGCCGGCGGCACTGGTCGGCGAATCAGGCGTTTCACGGCTGGTCGCATTATTTCGCGCGCTGTGCCTCGCTGTTGTTGATCGCAATATGTCTTTGTGCCATCGCGCAACGCTTCGACGCGCGCCGCGACATGACACAGGAAAAACTCAGCACGCTTTCGCCGGAAACGCTGAAATTACTCGACTCGCTCGACCCGAATTACCCGGTCAGCATTGAGGCCTTCGTCAGTCCGGGTGTGCCCGACGATTACGTCAAAACGCAACTTGACATTTTGACGTTGCTCAGGGAAATCGAGAATCGCGGCAAGGGTAAGGTGCGGACGCGTATCCACCGCATTGATCCGTTCACCCAGGACGCGATGCTCGCCGACCAGCGGTTCGGGATCGTGCCGCGCACGGTTTACCACATCAAACGCGGCGTGCAACAGCCGGAACGCATTTACCTCGGCGTGGTGCTTTCATCGGGATTGAACACGGTTAAACTGCCGTTTATCGACCGCGGCCAGTCGGTCGAGTACGAACTGGTGCGTGCGGTTTGCCACGTCACCGCGCAGGAAAAGAAAAAAATCGGCATTCTCAAAACCGACGCGCAGGTCATGGGCGAGTTTGACTTCCGCACAATGCGACCGCCCATGCCGTGGCCAATCGTTGAAGACCTCTCACAGCAGTATGTTGTTTCCGAGGTTGACCTGCAATTGCCGGTCACAGAAAAATATGATGTCGTGCTGGCCGTGCAACCTTCGTCGCTTGCCCCGAACGACATGATGAATTTTATCGATATGGTGCGTCGCGGCCAGCCGGTGCTGATTTTTGAAGACCCTCTGCCCTATTTGTTTCCGGGTTTGCCGGGAACGGTTGACCCGAAAACGCCGGGCGGCAGTTCGCCAATGAACCTGTACCAGCAGCCGCTCCCCAAGGGGAACATTGAACCGCTTTGGGAAATGCTTGGCGTCGAATTCAATACGCGGCGCGTACCGCGCTCGGATTATAACCCGATACGCGGTGTTGCCGGGGGCATTCCGCAGGAATTTCTGTTTTTGGCCTACGATCCCAACAAGCCGGAAGACCGACAACATCGTCCGTTTTCGCTCAAGGACCCGACGACGCAAATGTTACGGCACGTCCTGTTGCCTTTTGCCGGTTCGATCAACGATCTGAAGAAGTCGAACTTTGAGGTCAAGCCGTTGATTTGGACAACCCGGGCGAATGGTTACGTCGAACGGGTTGACATTTTCCCCATGGGGCGCGTCGGGTTTGGATCGCGAACCATGTCGCCGGACGAAAGCCGTCCTGTGGTGAAGGACGCCGACCAGTACGACCTGGCCGTTCGTATCACCGGTGAACTTCCGCCGATCATTCAGCAAACCGATGACGACCAACCGAATGCGGCGGTTCCGACGAAGATCAACGTGATTCTCGTTGCCGATGTCGATATGGTGACGCCGGTGTTTTACGCGATCCAGCAACAAGGCAGTGACTCACGGCTGGGCACGAATTTCACGTTCGACAACGTGACGTTTATTATGAACGCGATTGACTCGCTGGCCGGTGACGAGCGGTTCCTCTCAGTGCGCGGACGTCGTCCGGAACACCGTGCACTCGACAAATTCGAGGAAATGACCCGCAAGATTGACGATTACGTGGCCGCGCAACGGGAGCTGGCCCGCGCGAAATTCAAGGATACGATTGAAGCCGCCCAGAAGGAAATGCGGGATAACATCGACAAGCTGTCGCTTGCATTACAGTCGGAGGAACGCCTCACGATGCCCGAACTGTTGAGCCGCGTCAAGGCAATGGAAATGGCGGCACAGAAAAGACTGGAAGCACAAACGGAAGAGTTGCAACGCGAATTAACGCAGGAAGAAACGAAACTCGAAGTGCGGCGTCAGGAGGAACTGCGTTACCAGCAAGGCGTGATCAAGACACTGGCCATTCTGATCCCGCCAACCCCGTTGCTGCTCATTGCCAGTGCCGTGTTCTTCCAACGCGGCATGAGAGAAACCGCTGGTACGTCAAAAAAACGTTTGCGCTCGGGTAAGAGGTAGTTGTGGAACCAATGGCAGGGCAGTCACGGCGTGACTGCCGAAATGAAAGCATAAGTTGGAATGAAGTCGGTAATCCGGTGCAATGACGGGATGATTGTCCTGAAAGGACACCATTTCTATAACCGCCGGTCTGCTCGACGCTGTGTGCAAGGAATCGCAACAGGCGTCGTATCGTCAAGCGAGCAAAACCTTGCGGCGTGAAGCCGGAGTCCTCGCCGTCGCAACCAACACCGAAAATGACACAATAATCGCCGGTACAGCGAAAACTTTTCACACCATTTCGTGAACGGTTGGAAAGTTTTGTGCATGTCTCAACATCCCCAATCACGCGCTCGACAAACGCGACGAGGATCAAAATCACCGAGACGCTCGACAAGCTGATCGAGAGCATTGACACCCGGCTCTCGGCATTGGAAAGAAAGGTGGATCGCCTCTGCCCGCACGACGGGATTTCATAATATCTGTTTGGAAATTCAGAAGATCATATCAAGTCAGGGAAAAATCCGTTATGATCAGATTTTTCCCTGAACGCCGGAAAACGAACACGAAATCCCGTGTTCCACGGAATTTTCTTCGCTTTTGGATGACAGCCGATGTAAGATATAGATTAAAGAGGGCAAAAAATTGTTTTTACCACTCTTTTTTGAAAAAATTGAACCGACTTTCCCATGCGACAGAAGTATTTGATTTTCGTTTTGGCTTGTCTCGCTGCTTTGGTTTTGTGCAACGCTATGGCGTTCGACACGAAGAACGACCTTCTTTTGATTTCCGCTCAGCAAGCATTGGACGAATATCGCCAGGAAGCGGCAAATCTGGTCGAGTGGTGCGAACAACACGGCCTTGAGCCACAAGCCACACTGACGCGGGAATATATTCTGCCGATTGTCGAGGAAAAAATCCACATCCCGGATATCCCGCGAAATAAACAGCGGGATTTCCTGCCCGGGCAAGCATCGGCGGAAATCGTCTATTGGCACAACACCTGGATGACACTGCGACAGAACCTTTCGCTGAAACTCCAGGAATTGGCGAAACTTGCGCTTCGGGAAAAGCGTGTCATCCTGGCCATGCAGATGATCCACCTTGCGATTCATGCCGACCCGGACAGCGAAAAACTGCGCAATACTCTCGGATTCGAGTTTTACGACGACCAATGGCATACGGAATGGGAAATCGGGCAATTGAAGCGCGGGCGAGTCAATCACGAGCGGTTCGGCTGGATTCCGGCCAAACATGTTGCTCGCTACGAGTCGGGCGAGCGGTATTTCAACGGCCAATGGATCAGCCGGGAGCAAGACGCCAAAGAACATGCGAACATCAACAACGGCTGGATGATCAGTACGGAACATTACGACGTGCAAACCAACCACAGCATGGAGGAAGGAGTCCGGCTCAGCCGCCGTTTGGAGGAATTTTATTATGTTTGGAAGCAGGTTTTTATCCAATACACGGCATCAACGTCGGAGTTGGCTCAGCGGCTGGAAGGCAAAAAACTCCACTTTAAGGAACCGCGTTTAAAATTCGTGCTGTTTCGTGACCGACGGGAATATGTGGCGGCACTCGGAAAAAACGACCCGAATATCGCGATTTCCGTCGGATTTTACGACAATCGGACGCAAAACTGTTTCTTTTACATGCACAATGGCAGAACCCCGAACTCGGAACGGGAGATGGACCGCACCGTCTTTCATGAAGGCACACACCAATTGTTCAACTGCGCAAAACCGATCCGTTTCAACGGTCACAACAACTTTTGGGCCACCGAAGCAGTTGCCATTTACATGGAAACGTTGCGCCGCGAAGGAAATTACTTCGTGCTCGGCGACCCGGCGGACGTCCGGGTTTTGGCGGCCAAATACCGCTTTTTCCGCAGTAAATTTTACATGCCGTTCGGTAATATCGCAAAACTCGACATGGCCGCGTTTCAAAGAGCACCCTATCTGAAGGAATTGTATTCGCAATGTGGCGGAATGGGTTATTTCCTCATGCACCACGACAAAGGCGGTTACCGTGACGCCTTTGTCACGCTTCTCGACGAAATTTATATGGGCCGCTCCACCTCGCGAACGCTGTTCGATCTGCTTGCCGAGCCGTCCGACACGCTGGATTTGCAATATGAAAAAATGCTCGAAGCCATTCCGGCGGAATTCAAAGAGGAAGGGAAGAGGTAAAATACTTCTCACATCATCCATGTCTCTTTCGCTCGTCTATCGCCTGATTTTTCGAACGATTTTGCCCTTTCTACGGACTGCTTGTCCCGGGTAAATGATAGGGGCCAAGACCGACATCGTGCGGTGCGAAATTGACAGGCCATCCTTCGGGCGGTTCCTTGCAGAAGACCTCGCGCAGAGTCTCATACATCCCGAAACCGTGTTCAAGATTCGGTTCGATATATGATCCTTCACCCCATTCATTCAGCGGTCCAAGGATGGCCCGCTTGATTCCGGTCCGGGTTGAAAATTCCGCGAAATCTTCACAAATCACGCGAAAGCCTGCCGTTGTCCGATTGTCGATAATCACCTGTTCGTCGCCGTGCCAGGGACGGGAATCCCAGCCGGTGGAAAGATTCGGCAAAAACGGAAGGATGTCGGTTTTCTGAAGTTCTTCCCATTGGAGCTTGTTGGCGTCGACAACAAGATCGAAGGAGAATCGCATCGGATTCGACGCCTTGCCGCCATGGTGCATGAAATGGTAGATGGACGTCATGTCGAATCCGGCATCGGCAAGCCATTGGACGTGCCGGACTTCGGTCGAGGCTTCCGGCCATTTCATGGCGATGAAGCAAATCCCCTCAAAGCCCGCATCTTTTGCCGTTTTTCGGGAAATCTCCAGCAATTTTTTGACTCCTTCCCCCTTTTGGAGCGTATTTCCCTTGTTTTTTTCGATGTTGATGATGTCGTCATCCATCCCTTCCGGCGACCAGACCATGACAACCGGTTTGCCGTCAATCGTGTAGTATTCCGGCGTGTTGAAATAATTGTCGATCCAGAATCGGGTGACTTTGACTTGATCCTCTTCCGAATGGCTTCCCGGCCCGTTGTGGTTTGCCCACATCACGGCCCATTTCAGTTGCGATCGATAACGGGCTTGTTGGAATCCTTTGACCCAATGGTCGAGTTGCTGGCG
Source organism: Planctomycetaceae bacterium (assembly GCA_009776995.1). Lineage (GTDB taxonomy): Bacteria > Planctomycetota > Planctomycetia > Pirellulales > Thermoguttaceae > WRMR01. The sequence goes on from WRMR01000008.1 coordinate 9,898, forward strand.
ACCACGCGACCAATACCAGTCCACCAGAAAAAATTTCAGTCCATTTTCGACGGCCCATTTGATCTGCCAGTCGATCACTTCAGGATTGCCTTCATCATACCATCCGAGGACCGGCTTGCGTTCGGGGTGAGACACAATGATACGGTTCCACTGCTCCGCTTTCGCCCAACCGGGAAAATAGAACGCGCCGATTTCATAGTCCGACTCAACCGGCTTGGGTTCGGGAACATAAGCCGCCTTGGGAAGTTTCAAGTCGGGAAGGATGTTCGTGCCAATGAGAAAATCACCCTGAGGTGCTCCCAACCCGTCGAAACGCAAATACGCATGGTCGTATTGCGGTTTGTCGAACAGGACGTCAACGGTATGAACAATGGTCTGCATCGGCCCCATGGCGGGAATGTTCTCCCAGCCTTCGGGCGAAACGATTTTCCCGCCTGCGGAAAATATCAGTTGACCGATTGTCATGTTGTCGGCGGCTGTTCCCCCCACATTGGTCAATTTCATGGACAGCGGCGCGACTTGTCCCTCCCGGTTGATCGGCTCGGAGAACCAGCAATGGTTCAGGACAACTTCCGCCGGTCCCTGCGGGGATTCGGAAATGATCAGCCGTCGGACAATGGCGTGACAATCGGAATGAGGCGACGGCAGAAGAGAAAGCCTGAAAAGATGTCTCTTGCCTGTGATGGCTTTTTTGGCTTTGGATGTGTCGATGTTGTACCAGTGAAATTTCCCGTCCGCAATCACTGGGAAATCGAAACTCCCTACCTTTCCTTCTTCGGTCATCCATTCGAAGCGGCCGGTTTGCAACTTGTCACCGGCCAGTTCCATCGAAATCCAAGGATGATTCGTTTCCAGGGAAAACGTGAAAATGTCACTTTCCATCAGCAAGGTGCCATCATGGGGTTCCCAAGTCATCCCGTCATTCAGAGAGATGGGACCGTCCAGTGTCGTCCAACCCTGAGCAGAACGTCTGAAGTCCCAATCCGGGACAATGTCTTCGGATGGTTTCAAAACGGGAGTGACAACGCGAATCGACCGGACTACAACCTGGGGGGGATTGGCTTCTTCAGCGACAAGCGGCGGAAAATCAAGCCGCAATTTCCGAATCACTCCTTCCACAGCCCAATCCGGGTAGAGGCGATAAGTCTGCCATTCGCCATCCGCCAAAACGGTCCAGGCATGGCTTTTGGATTGCGTGAACCCGCTATATCCCGGCTCCGAATCACCGGAATAAAAGAGCTCCCCCTGGCCGGGATGGTTGGTTTTCATTTGAAATTCCACGTATTGAAACGGCCCGACCGCCACTTCAATTCCGGTGATTCCAATGAAAGGGTCGAACCCGTTGATCGTTCCCCGGAATATTCCGGTTTCTCCAACCGAAGTATTTTCCAAATGACATAGCGGGACCCATACGCCGGGTTTCATTTCATTGGCAAGCTCCCATTCCAAGACCGAATCAGGATTCACGTCATCGGCCGGAACAAGCGACACCATGAAAAACAATAACAATAAAACAAATGGAAATCGAAACATGGAAAACTCACTTTCAATTGGGATGCGTCAAAACTGTTATCCCGCTGGCAACTCCTGAACGTCAATTGCTGAAATCCTGGTTTTGCCCATACGCTGGTAATTATAACAGCTTTCAAACGATTCGACACCGGTATTTTGCTTTGCACACTCATATTCGGCTGAAATGCCACGAAAAAAATTTCCAAGTGTTCAAGAACTGGTTGTCAAGTGAGAGAGATTGGGGGGGCAATTAAAATCACGTTGACTCGCTTGTGTATTCTTTGTATTTGTTTATCAGTCAAGTTTATTTCTACACCTGGAACGGTGGAAACACATAATCCGTTATAATCAGAAATTGGATTTGTCAAGTCAACCTGATTTTTGGGAAGTGCCTTTTCAAAAAAGCGGCGTTTTGTCCGTCAAATCTGGACATTTCCAGGCGAATATGCTTTAATTGACTACAAAAATCGTTATACTTTTTGAGTCAAACCTCACTTCACATCACAAACTCTTATGGAAATCATTCGACGACTCGCCTATGCCAGAGTGGGCTTGGCTGGGAATCCCTCCGATGGGTATCACGGAAAAACCCTTTCGATGATCGTCCGTAATTATTGGGCGGAAGTCACTTTGTACGAATGGGACCGGCTCGAAATAGTTGCCAGTCGCAACGATATGAGCATTTTCCAAAGCATTGCCGATTTGGCAGGCGATGTGCGTCTGCACGGCTATTACGGTGGTGTGCGATTGATAAAGGCGACGATAAAAGGATTTTATGATTATTGCACAAAAATTGGAATCAAGCTGAAAACTGACAATTTTTCAATACGCTACGAAACAAATATCCCACGACAGGTCGGCTTGGCGGGTTCCAGTGCAATTATTGTTGCGACATTTCGCTGCTTACTTGATTTTTACGGTGTGGAAATTCCGAAAAATGTGTTGCCATCACTCGTGCTTTCCGTTGAACGCGACGAACTGGGAATCATGGCCGGGTTACAAGACCGTGTTGCGCAAGTTTATGAAGGGATGACATTTATGAATTTTTCTCTGGAGTCCATGCGGACTATTGACGGTTTTTCATGCGGCGAATATGAGCCGATTCCACTTGAATTTGTGCCGCCATTATATATTGCCTGTTCAGCAGATGCCGGGGAACCGACCGAGCGATTCCACAATAATCTCCGAGCTAAGTACGATGCCGGAGATGATCTGGTAGTCAATGCCATGAAAGAGTTTGCCCAAATCGCGCAAGATGCGAAAAGTGCCATTTATCAAAGGAATTATGACGAGCTGGCACGCTTAATGAATGCAAACTTTGATTTACGTCACTCGATTTGCCGATTGCCGAAGGAACATGTCAAAATGATCGAAGTTGCCAGAGCGTCTGGAGCTTCGGCCAAGTTTGCAGGCTCAGGCGGTGCGATTGTCGGAACCTATCCTGATGAAGAAACGTACAAGCAATTGAAAAATTCGCTCAGTGCCATCGGATGTGAAGTGGTGAAGCCGATGTTATAATTGTGCATGAATCGTGCAAATTTGTCATTTTTGCCATTTTGACAGTACTGGAATTGGTATTGTACACAACATTAAATCTTATTAACATTATATTACACAATGGGTTGCAAACTAACGTTAATCTTTGGCACAGTAATTGCTTGAGAAAATATTTTGTTATCGATACAGTACGATTCTTTTATCTCTGACACGATTTTATTTGTCAATGTGTCGATGCTACGCAGAATAAGGAATTTTTCTTGAAACTTTTTGGGAACGAGTGCGTACCAAATAAGAAACGTCCGGTGTTAATGCCGATCATCCGTTTGCGCGAGGGAGTGTCACCATGAATTTCGAACGAAGCGATTTTATCCGTGTTGTCAAGCGGTTAACCGAAGCGTCCGGCTACCTTGATCTCGAGATGCCGCAACAGGCACTTGAAACGCTTCGTGGTATTAGAATCCCAGGTCCGTTTGAGGCACAGATTGCTTTCCTGCGAGGTAAAGCCCTGCAACAGGCGAAGCAGTTCGAAGACGCGGCGGTCTGTCTCGCGGTTGCCGCAAAAAGTATTCCGCCTGAGTACAAAAAAATGGCGTTTGAATACCTTTCCGAATGTGTTCGGGAGTCCTGTAACCCACCCCAGTTGGCCTTGCTGACATTCGGGGTTTATCGCGGTGCAGAACCTTCACCAACATTTCAACGTTTCATGCAATGATTTTACGCATCCCCTTTGCTTGTCATGGATTTCGATGAATGCCGTTCACTTTCCGCTACCTGATTATGTCTTCCTGGGTTGATATTGCTTACGATTTTTGGAAGAAATTAGGCAGATTTTTGGTCGTAAAATCTTGAGGCACTCATAACGCAGCAGGCAGTTGTCGGATAACGATCCACATCCCCCCTTTACATAGAACAAGGCTTTTGTTTAATTGGATAAAATCTTTGTATTGACTTTTAAGTATCATTTTGGTTCAATTCATCGCGGTGTCACTACGAGATTTTCATAAACTGTCGTGATATTCATAAACTGTTGCGTCAATGATATTTATTTTTTCGCTTTTATGGGATTTGCGCACCCCTAGCTCAACTGGATAGAGCATCGGTCTACGGAACCGAAGGTTACAGGTTCGAATCCTGTGGGGTGTACTTTATAAGTCTTTTATAGAAAAAGACTTGCGTCAATAGCCGGAGCATATTTTGGAAGCCCGAAATATGCTCCGGTGACGTATCTGGCGACGTCAGGTCTTCCCTCTTTTTCCCGGTTTTTCCACTTCTTGGGTCTGGCGACTTTTTGCCGCATGGTTTTTCACGGGGTTTGGTTCAAAAAACGCCTCGGTTTTTCCGCCCGAAGCGGGTTTTTCTCAAAAAAACGTCCTCCCCTTTCCGCCGCCACGTTTGGCTTGTGTGGCGTACTTTTGGTCTGGCTCGGCTTTGGTCTCGCCCCGCTCCGAGTTGGCGTAACAAGGGCGGTTTTTTTAGTGTCTCGAAAAAAATTCCTTGTGGTCGGTGAATATTACCAAAGCCATTCAGAAAAACTACTATTAAATCTATTGAATTTGTGTGCAACTTAGTTAGAATGTCAGTAAGCAATTAAATTGGAGAGGTTAGCCGATCCGATTTGTACATATAGATTTGCAAGTTTTGCCTCGTTTTTTCCAAACATCACCCGGCAAGCCGGTTGGAAAGCAATGAATTCAGACCACAACAGGAGTATCTCAGATTTTTAGTAACATTTCATCCGATTTTTTTCTTGCATGATGAGGCTTGAAGCTACACAAACCACGCACTACAGGCAACGAAAAATGGTAACCATACACAAATTGAGCGTTTTTCAAAACTACCTATTTTAGCGACAAATATTCGAATGAAATGTTACGATTTTTACAATCTCCACCCTTACTGCCTTTGCCGGATTAAGGGATAGGTGGGCGATTAGCTCAGTTGGTCAGAGCGTCTGGTTTACACCCAGAAGGCCACAGGTTCGAGCCCTGTATCGCCCATTCGGACTTTACGTCAAATCGGCGTAAGATAAGTCTATAGCGGTCAAGAGTTTACGTAAAAACTCCTGGCCGTTTTCTTTTTGTCGCAGTTATCTTTCTGCCCACCCCGAAAGTGCAAAACCGCGCAGAAACGCGCACTCCCGCGCACCCACGACCGAGAACGTAGCAGAGAACGGGTTTCTGGCAGTAAACGAGATGCAGTAAAAAATGTTCTCTCCTCGTTACCGGGTGGCCCCGGGAATTGCTCCTCCGAGGCTCCCACAGATCCGTGCAGGCGGGCATTACCGCACACGGCTCCTCAGAATTTTGTTTCGCTACGTGATTTTTGCAGCTATTTTCATTTGAAAACGCTGTGGACAATCTTGGGACTTGGCAGTGGGTATGCCTGTGGCCAATCGCCCCAATCGTTGCCCGGATGTTTCTCCGTTGAGCAACCTCGCATGGCCTCAAGAGCATCGTGGTAGATCCCGGCAAAGCCGTACTCTTTTGATCGCTCCTGGATGTACTCCATATCGGCAAAGGCTTTGGCAATCGGCAGCCAGGAATCTTCAAGAGAGGACACTGCTCCCAACCAATGCACGATTCGGTATTTCAGGCAGTATTCCTGTCCCATATTCCGAGAAATCTTTTTCCACTGATCGCAACCTCTGGCCAGTTGTTCATGGCACTCTCGTATTTCATGATCGCTCAATTCCTTCAGGATGGCACGGTGATATTGTGGATGGCCAAATATGAGTTGTTCATTGGATTTTCCAGTGAATCCGGATTGAAAAAGATTGCGTCCCAACTTGATCACCTTGTCGATACTTCGCAGATTCAAATCGGAATGCTTGTGAATCTCTTTGAATTGCTCCACTGTCAACGCCTCATGGGTCAATGCCAGGCATCCCAGGATCGCCATCGTTTCCGATGGATCAACGTCAAGTTTGTCTTTCAATAGCCCCAATTCATCATCAACCAGTTCTTCAACGCCGGTCAACCATTGGGATTTCATACTCGAATTCCTTGTGATGTGCTGTTGTTCATGGCGGTGATACATATTACCGCCTGCTATTGGGAATGTAGTGTCACGAAACGCCGGGAGTCACGATTTCGCAGGAATGATTTCGTAAGTATAAAAATCTTCGTCTTTGGTGACGACACAAATCAGCGACGGTTCTTCCGGCGTTTTTGATTCAATACAACACGCCCCCACCGGATTGATGCTGAAAAACAGCGTGGCCAGAGAGTCGATCTTTGGCTCATCACTGCGCGGCCACGGCCAGATTTTGACCATTTGGTCGCGACCTGGTGAGATGATATACTCGTCGGTGAAATAAATTGGATACCACAAGTTCAAGTTATAGTGTTCATATAACTTTGTAGTATTGGCTTCTGTAGTAATATGCTGGACGATGATCCGCCCGGATGCATCACTGGATATCACTTTTTTGCCATCGGGAGAAAACGAGACGGAGGTTACCATGGCAAAATGCCCCCGGCAATCATGGAGTAATTTACCGGTTTCCACGCCCCAGATTTTGACTGTACCATCATGACTCCCCGAAACGATACGGTGGCCATCAGGAGAAAACAAGACGGAGGCTACACCGCTCGCACACTCCAGGAAATCATTGCTCTCATACTCCTGGAAACCACGGAGTAATTTACCGGTTTCCACGTCCCAGATTTTGACTAGACTTATTCGGAAACTCGATAAAATCCTTTCCAAACTATCCATATTGACGTTTTTTGAGAAAGTAGGCAATCCGATGGACTCCAGGCATGTGGACATGGGCGAGGTCGTCTGAATCGGAAAGGTTTTTGATTTCTCTGGTATAGCCGTAGTTACCGACTTGGCTGTAGCCCTTCCAAGCGTCTGTTATCCATGTCGCATCGGGAGATATGCTGTCCCGAATGAATGGGATGAGTGAACCCCGGACGCATCGGGAACATGACGCATTCGAGTCCGCCCGAAACCCTTGCCTTCCTTAATCTCAATGGCAATCACAACGATGTCCCTGTCTGCACCTCGACCGCGTTTTTCCGCCGTGTTCTTCGCCACCGAGGAATGTTTCGTCAACCTCCACCGTTCCCGTCAACTTCGTCCTTTCGGAGTTGACCATCGCCACTCGAAAGCGTTGCAACATCATCCACGCCACATGGTAACTTGTTCCTATGGTTCGCTCCAACGTTTTCACCGACAAGCCGTTCTTCGCGGTAGTGACAAGCCAGGCTACCTCAAACCAAGTCATTAAAGGGGTTCGTGTTTTCTCGAAGATGGTGTTTGCGGTCATGGTGACTTGATGCCGACATAGTGGACATGCCAACCTGTTCCGGCTTTTGAACCACGGTTGAGATGCCAAATTGCACATAGGGCACAAAAAGCCAGTTGGCCATCGTATATCAATCAGGTAATTCAGGCAAGCTTTTTCATCGGGGAACATCTGAAAAAACTCGCGCATGGTATTTGGGTATTCTTGGATCATGACGAACAAGCCGCTATCACACATAACAAAAATACATACGATTTTTCCTCGATTATACTACAGGGGGCACTAAGTCGATACCCCCATAACAGCATAAACAGAAAATATTAGGGTGAAAATTGGGTAGCTCTCAATCGGGCAAAGTGAACAGTGACAGGGCTTCCAGCCTGTCCTCGAACAGGTCGTTGCGGCTGCATGCTTCGCGATAGGCTGCCTCGCCGTTGAACGGAATGTAATTCATAAGGTGTGACAGTATCGCCTCGTATTCGTTCATCAAAGCAAGTCCTGCCTTTTGGTCCAATTAGCAATTGCGGATCATGTTCTGGATCGCAGGACTATCGATCACACGTTTCTTGTTGGCGGTCCTCTCCTCTTCCTCTCATGTATCCCATTTGATCTTTTCCAGCAGAATACTGGTTCGTTCCTCCACCTCTGGCCGGGTTACTTTGACAATCGCGGCGTTCGTCTTTTGTTTGTCGATTGTCAGTGCCTTTGGGATCAAGACCTGATTGAAATGCCAGTCCAAAAGCTGCTTTTCGAGCAACATATGTAATTCCGTATGGGAATTCCGGTTCAATTCCGCATTCAGCAAACAGACGCATTTTCCGCCTGGTTTCAGCAGGTCCAGGGCTTTCATCAATTGTGTCACCATCGGACGACAATGGCGCTATAATAATCCAGTCGTAGCGAATCAGCGTATCGAATGTCAGAATATCGTCATGGACAACGCGGATTTCCTGCTCTTCGTACATGCGCCGCAGGGCTGGATTGCTTTCCATCACGTCGAGGTTCTCATCCCTGCAGCCAAGGAAAGCCTGGCTCTTCTTGATCTGATGGACCAAATTGCCATTTCCGCCGGTCACAAACAGGATGTTGTCGCTATATTGAGTCCGTAATTTCCAGTACTTCACCGTACAGGCTGCAAACGCCTGCCATCGCGTTCTTGAAACAACCCGGTGTCTCACGCGACATCGCAACATCATCTTTCGGACGTTCTGTTGGATGACCTTTCTTCTTGCCCCGGCGTGTTGAGCCGCACATTGGCTCCGTCCAAACTCACCGCAAACACCTTCGCTTCCTCAAGCGGCAACTCTTCCTGCAAGCGAACTTCGTTGAATAATTAATGTCTTCGTGTTGCTCGAGTTGTTCGCCCATTTTATCAACGATGTTTTGAATCGCCGTGTGGCTCGGTTGGAACGCAGCTTATGCTTTTTTCCGGATGATTTCGGCCAATGCCTGCAAGGATTGCGGGATGACTTTGGTTTCACCGATCGCGGCCATGAAATTCGTGTCGCCGTTCCAGCGCGGAACGATGTGCCAGTGCAAGTGGCCGGGCAGCCCGGCACCGGCAACCCGGCCGAGGTTCAAACCAATGTTAAAGCCTTCGGCATGCAATATTTCTTCGAGAACCCCGACCCAAAAATTCAACTGTTCGGCAAGTTCCGCCCGCAATTCCGGCGTCAATGCGTTGAGCGTCGGGAGATGCCGTTTCGGCGCGAGTAGCAAATGGCCGTTGTTGTAGGGAAAACGGTTGAGAATCGCGATGGTCAGCTCCGATTGCCCGACGACAAAACGATCCGCATTGTCCGAATCGACCACCGCCCGGCAGATGAAGCAGTTTGGGTCACCATCGTCCCAAACCCGGGGCACCGGCTCATGTGCCGCATTCTCTCCGTCTTCCGCCGTGACGTAACTCAGCCGCCAGGGTGCCCAAACAACATCAAGTTTTCCCATATAATCTCCCGCTCTCAGGCTTTCGCCAGAAAATATTAAGACAGGATTAACAGGATTTTCAGGAGTGAGTGAATACTCCTTTTGCTTTCTTTCTTCATCATCCTGAAAATCTTGTCGTAAAAAAAACTTGTAAATCCTGTCCGAATGCTTTTGGGCGAAAACATTCAGTGAAAGGCACATACTTCTCTACTCACGTTTTATCATGCCCGCTGTGCGAACAGTCAGTTCCGGATCGGTTGTCAGCGGAAGTTGAACGGCCTGACCGGTTTCAGCCGCTTTATAGATGGCAAGGATAATCTCGACGCTGCGGCGTCCTTCCTGGCCGTCGATGAGCGGTTTGCGTCCGGAATTGATCGCGTCGATGACGTCGGCAAACTGTCTCGCGTGACCGTGATGTCCGATTGCCGCCGGGTCCGCCGCTCCTCCTCCGCCGGAAAGCCGATTGGTCATCGCCTCGCGAATTGCCGCGTCGTCAGGTATCGATTCGGCAAAATCCCATTTGACAATATCCTCTTCTTCCAACACGGCGGAACCTGCCTCGCCATGGATTTCCACCCGTTTCAAATAGCCGGGATACGCGGCGGTTGTCGCTTCGATGACGCCCAACGCCCCGTTCGCAAATTGTACTGTCGCAACGGCGGTGTCTTCGACCGCGATGCGTTCATGGGCAAGTAACGCGGCTTGTGCCCTGATTTCAACGATTGGCCCCATCAACCAGGTCAGCAAATCGACCGAGTGAATCGCCTGGTTCATCAAGGCCCCGCCGCCGTCCAGTTCCCAAGTGCCGCGCCAGGCACCACTGTCGTAATACCCTTGGGTGCGGTACCACTTGACGATGGCATCGCCCATGGTCAGCCGTCCGAACCGGTTGGCCGTGATTGCATTTTTGATTTTGACGCTCGAATCGTGAAATCGTGAGGGAAAAATCGTCGAAAGCGTCACGCCCGCCTTGTCACAGGCATCTATGATCGCGTCGCAACGTTCGAGCGTGATTTCAAGCGGTTTTTCGACGATGACGTGTTTCCCCGCCCTGGCTGCGGCAATTGCCGCTTCGGCATGGGCCCCACTCGGCGTTCCGATGGTCACGATTTTGACATTGGGATCGGCCAGCAAGACATCAAGACTCTCGCAAGCCTTGCAACCGAATTCTTTTGCAATGTTTTCCGCCGCCTGGGGAATATGATCGTAACATGTGGCCAGTTCGCCCCCGGTGTCTTTGATTGCCCGCGCGTGAAACCTGGCGATCATGCCGCAACCGATAATCCCGAACTGATTGATCATGAGTTTGCTCCCTGGGAAAAGAATATTTGGATGATGTCCGGCTCGCTTCCGGTGAATGGGTTGCCAATTTCCCGTCATTATTGCCATTCGCGCAAGAAATGTCAAGAACTTGCAACGAAAACAGACAATGTAAAGTTTCTAATCGTTTCGTACTTTGAGGGGTTTTCATTTGATCAAAATGAGTAAACTGACAATGACATAAAACACAAAAACCAGCCATGATACGCCTTGTTCAACGTCAAACAAGGAGGTGAATCATGCCTGGGCCGTCTGCGACGAAGTGGTCTCAAAACGGGGAACGTACCATAACACTGCCGATCGCGCAAGATCATTATGACAAAATTATCAGCAACCCCCCAAGCATTTCGTGAGGAGTGGCTTGATCCCAACTACGCAGATCATCCGGAACTGTTTCCCGCCGATTTTGGGAAGGGTTGCGAAATGAACGGACATTAGAAAAAGGGAGCATGTTTGTAATGCGTCCCTCGCAGAGGCTTTGTACGGCACTATCAACAGACGCGAAACATTGCTCCCTGTGTATTGGTAGCCGTGATCAACGCTTATGTTGGTAGTTATTTGTATAGAATACAGCCAGCCGTCGTACATCCCGAATCCGGGACAATACGAACTCAACGTTGCTTAAACATCGAGATTGTCCAAATTTCCGCGAGTAAAGCAATGGAGGATTTCGCCTCCATAAAAAATACATTAAGGGCACCTCTGAAAAAGGTCATTTTTTGCCAAGCGTTGGTTTCATCGTCCCTTTTTTTGTAATATTCCGTGAGAGGCAGGTTTTCACGGTGTTTTTTTCCTTTTTAATCCTCGTATTTTGCCTTGCCGACGCCTTTGAAATCACGTCGGCGCACACGTTCCCCTTTTTTTGCCGGTTGCGGACACTTCGCTTTCAATTTCTTCGGGCGTTTCAAACTCACCAATCGACTCCTATTGGACGTCAAATTCCGCATCCCCATCCAAAATCGCGCCCTGGCAAAACCAATACTCCGTAACACTTCGTTGCCCATCCGCATTTTTTGCGAACCAAAAATATGTTCAACCCGGCATCACATCGAAACAACTTACGGCGTGAAATATTCGCCGACCGGCGTCAAGGAACTGCTGCATCGACTCGGTCTTGTTGACAAGAAGCCCAAGCACGTGCTCGGCAAACTTGATCCGGCGAAACAGGCGGAGTTCATCGCGGCATACGAAAAACTCCGTAAAAACCAGGGTAAAAACGATCCGGTGTATTTCGGCGACGGTTGCCATCCGCAGTTCAACAGCATCCCGGCCTTTGGTTGGATTCGTCGTGGCGTCGAGAAGGAGTTGAAGTCGAATTGCGGTCGCGAGCGGGTGAATATTCATGGTGCGGTCGATATCGACACGCTGGAAACAGTGACGGATTGTACCGACAGCATCAACTCGCAATCGACGATGTGTTTGTTCGACAAGCTGGAAGCGAAGCATCCGGATGAGAAGATTGTTGACAACGCGACGTATTACAAATCGTTGCTTGTGAAGGAATGTTTGAAAACTTCGCGGATAAAAATACACTTTTTGCCGGGTTACTCGCAAAATTTGAACTTGATTGAGCGGTTGTGGAAATTTTTCAAGAAGAAAATTCTCTACAACAAATATTACGAAACGTTCGATGAATTTTTATCGGCGTGCAAAAGCTTCTTCCGCTGTCGAACGAAGTACCGCGACGAGCTGCGCTCGATCCTCGCCGAAAAATTCCACCAATACAAAACAGAATGAACCGATTTTTCAACCGGCTTCGGTATACGGCACAAATGGACACAGAGACGGGTTTAGTGTAAAATACCGGGGTATCATCACCACATTTGAGGATGAAAACGACCTGGTTATCCTCTTTACAGCAATCGTCAATTTCAGGAAGGAATCACTCCATGACAATGACAATCCAAAAACGTTTGCCGCTCTTTTGGTTCTTCATGCTGGTTTTGTTGAACCACGCATGGAGTTATGGTCAAGTTACTCAGCCAAGTGCTTATTCGGGGTCATTTTACGGCAGCAGTTCCGGAGTCTTGATACCAACGGACTCGTTTATGATAACGCCCCAGGATGCAAACACGCACTATTATTCGCCTGACGCCCCGGAATTGATAAACGATTGGGACAAATTCAATACCAAGCGCAAAGAGTCTGCGGAGGGAATGGCAAGAAATCATCAGATTCAGCGTCAATTTGAAGATGCGCTATGGACGCTGAAAAATAAAATTCTGGAATCGCGGCTTGCGGAACTGGCCAAGCTCAAGCCCACGCAAGAGCCGGACGTTTCGCGATGGAATTTTAACGTGTTCCTTTTCCCCGAGCTGGACGGTTCGACCAGTTGCGATCTTCTCGGGAAAATCGTGATTGCCCGGCTTTTGGGGATTCCATATCAATGGACCAGTGCGACCGTGCAATTCAACAATCGAAACCAATACCAGCAAGTCGCGCGAACATTTCCCAGTAATCATACGCAATTTTTCGGGGGAGGAGATGCTTCGATGCAATATCGTTTGCTTCAAGTGATTCCCGACATGGACAAAGCGAATTTCAGGCAGCGTTATATCTTTTTCGATTATTTTGGCCGGTTTCAGGGAACGCATGAATCCTATCTGAGTCTGATCGGACCGCCAAAAAATGCTGACCCGAACGCTTCTCCTCCTGTTGGCAATATGGCATCGACTGATTATCCGACATCTTATACGACATCATCGGTGGTCATGCCGTCAGGGGCGGCCGGGCCCACGACGATTCTAATCGGTGACCAGTTCTTTCCACCGTCGGAAATCATTCTTGTCGCCCGCAAGCCGTCGGAGGATGAGTTGAAAGCGGCGCGGGAAGCGGAAGTCGAATTGGACGTTCGACCGATTGCACTGGACGCGTTCGTCTTTCTGGTCAACCGCACCAATCCGGTTGAAAGTTTGACGCTGGAGGAAATACGTTCCATTTACGCCAATCCGGGGCCAACCAACTGGAAAAGCTACGGCGGCCCTGACCAAGTCATCACGCCTTATGAGCGCAACCGCAATTCGGGCAGTCGTGAATTGATGGACGAAATGGTCGTCACGCCGGAGGCACGGGAAAAATACGCAAAACTGCCTCAACAACCACCAACAATGATGTCAGCAACGGTGTCAGGTCAGAATACGGTTCAATTTCCTGTTCAAAGCAGCGATTCTTTTGGTACGCCTGTTGCTACACAACCCAACGGGACTTGGGGAGGGGTAAGTAACGTACCACAAACGCAGTCTGTGACTCCTGTACCACAAGCTCAATATATCCCTTTTCAACCCACCCCATCCGGGTCTTTACCGGTTACGACACAACCGGCTGTCTCGGCTTACACTCAGTACACACCTCCATCGACAAATCCGGAGCAAGCCGCAAGAGTTTTCAGCGCGTTTCGTGACCAACGCCGTACCGCCGAAGGCGGCGGCGGAATGATGTCACCCTATCTTTCCATTGTGCAAGACCCGGCGGGCATCGCGTATTCGGTCTATCATTACGAGCATTTCATGGTCAATGTCCTCGAAAGCCGCACACTGGCCGTCGATGGCGTGATGCCGGGTTATGAGACGATTCGCACGAAACAATACCCGCTTGTCAGCGAGGTGTATGTCGTGACGCGAAAAGACATTGCCGCTGATTCCCCGACGGCGAAACTCCGCGACTGGCTCCTTACCGATAACGGCCAACGCACAATCCGCGAAAGCGGCTACGTCCCGATCAACCCCATTATTGCCGCCGAATGAGGGGGTTTACCACAAAAAAGATCGAAGGAATTTGTTTCTCACAGAAATCGCAACGGACGCAGAGAAATTTGATTTACTACCTCTGCGCTCTTTGCGAGAAATTTCTTTCTGAACATTTTCTTCATGTACGGAATAGTTGTCTCTTAAAAAGCATGAATCAACGTGGAAACCGTCACCAGGACAATGGCGACCGCTGTTTCATAAGGAATCAACTTGAGCCGGTCACCGAGATTCATGCCGACGGAACCCGCTGTGGCGTGAAAAAAGGAACCGTGCGGCAAATGGTCAAGCACGGTGGCACCCGCGTGAATCATGGCCGCGCCTGCCAGTGCGGAAATCCCCATGGAAAGAAGGGATTGCGAAAATGCCTGACAAGCCACCGTGGTGCCGGCGGTTGTGGAAGCCGTTGCCGCACTCATCACGACGCCGGAAATCGGGGCCAGCAGAAAGCCGGGAAGCCCTGACACATTGATACTCTGGATGATTGCCGTTTTCAACGCGGATGCTTTAATGATTCCGGCCAGGGTGCCCGTACCCAACAGCAACATGGCCACCGGGGTCATTTTGCCGAGTCCGAACGTCATCCAGGCGTTGAGGCGTCGTATCTTTCCCATGGCCAAGCAACCGACGATTCCGCCGACAGGCAGTGCAACCAGAGGATCAACGTTGATTCCTGTTGTGGGACGCAGTGCCAAAAGTCCGATGGCGACCAGCGGGCCGATGATCGCCACAAAGAACGACGGCAGTTTTTGTTTGTCAGGGGCGTCAAAATGGGTGACGATTTCTCCGCGTTTTCGCAAAAGGGAGACCAGAAACGCGGTGAAAACAAGCCCGGCGATGGCCGGAACGAGATTCGCGAGCATCAATCGGGATATGTCCAACTGGAACTCCGCAGCCGCTGCAATCGTGTTGGGGTTCGGGGAAATGAGATTACCCGATTTGCCGCCCCCAATCATGGCAAGCAAAACTGCGCTGCGTGAAAACGACGCGTTTTTTGCAATGGAAAGCGCAATCGGCGAAACGGTAATCACGGCAATATCGATAAACACCCCGCACGCGGTCAACAGCATGGCGGAGACGGCCAGTGCGAACAGCGCGTATTGGTCGCCGCAAACGTTGACGATGGTTCGCGCGATTCGCGAGGCGGCACCACTTTCGATCAACACACCGGCCAGCACTCCGGCGGTGATGATGCGCAACGTGGCGGGCATGATGTCTTTTGCCCCGTCGATCATCAGGGAAACGGTTTCCGGCAATCCCGCTCCACCGAATAGCCCACCGAGCAACGCCCCCAGTATCAAACTGTAAACGGGCGACACTTTGCCGATGATGAGAGCAATCGCCATCGAAAGCCCAAAAATCGCACCAAATGTTGTGATTTCCATGGTGTTGTTTCCAATGACGAAGGAACTTCAAGACTTGGGCAATTCTACTGCAACAGCAATTACTTGGCAACAGTGGAGGTTAATGGCCTTTCATTGCAAAGTGCGTTCCAGGATTTTCCGGGCATGGCATAACATGCGGTTTTTAATGATAAAATTCCAGACAGGTTCAAATTTTTTCCAACACCCGGCATAAATCAGATGTTTCCAACGCATTCGCATCGTTTCGTGGTGCCGTGAGCCTGAGCGGATATTGCACCATTTGTAAAACTCCCGGTATGCCCAATGATAACCTTCTTCAATTTCTCCGCATGACATGACGGGATGACGAAACACACTATGCCTTGTGTCATATTTCTTCCAGTCGCGGCAGATGATTCGTCCTTCCGATTCCAGTGTTTTCCAAAGTGACGTGTCCGGGTAAGGCGTCATGATATGGAACGTTGCAGTGGCTATGCCGTGATCCAATGCCCAATAAGTGACATCCCTGAAAACATCTTTGGTGTCGTGATCCATGCCGAAGATGAAACTGCCGTTGATCATGATGCCAAGCGAATCAAGGCGTTTGATCACGTCCCGGTAAGAACGTCCCAAATTGCTCGTTTTGCCGACCTGCGTGAGATTGTTCTTTTCAAGCGATTCGAAACCAATGAACGCACTGCGAAAACCGGCCTGATATGCGAGTTCAATCAAATCATCACGCAAAATGGAATCCACAGTCACGGCCCCCTGGAACAGTCGTTTCATTCCGCGCATTTGACGGAATAACTCACGGACCAATGGGCGGTCGGCAAAAAGGTGATCGTCAAGAAAATAAAGGTGACGCCCGGGCAAGCTCTCGATTTCCTGCAAAATGTGGTCGAGCCGGTAAGTGTAAAAATGCCTGCCGTCGCGATAAAACGAGTTGGAGTAACAGAAATCGCACCGGTTGACGCAACCCCGCGAAATCACAAGGGAATTCGGCACGAGATAGCGTTCCCGCCTGAACAGGTCACGACGCGGCCATAAACCGTTGACAAGGGAACGGTCGTTCGATTGATAAACATTTGTGTGAGACTTGTTTTTGAACTCGCAAAGGAATCGGGCAAAACATTCCTCGCCGGGGCCGAGAAACACGACGTCGGCGTGTTGTTTTGCTTCTTCAGGAATCGCCGTCACGTGGAGTCCGCCCATCGCGACAAAGACGCCCCGTGAACGATACTGGTCCGCGATTTCGTAAGCACGATATGCGTTGGTGATATAAACCTGAATGACCACCAGGTCGGGCGAGTCCCCGATTTCAAGTTCTTCGACATGCTCATCAACAATCTCCGGTTCATCCCCCGGATCGCAATACGAAGCCAGTGTCGCAAGTCCCAACGGCGGGAAAAGGGAATACTTGATCGGACGCCAATAGGGACTTTTGGCTTCTTCAAGTGCCGGAAGGATGAACTTGATTTTCATGAGTGCAGCTACAAACTGTTATTCGTCTCTTTTTCCTTCCAATCGCCGGATTTTGCGGTCGAAATCGGAAATATATTCCTTGTCTTGCCGCAATCGGGACAATGCGACAGTTCGAGCTTGACGATTTCGTCAATCAACTCCGGCGCAAGCGGCTTGCGGAGATTTTGCTTGTAACCTTTTTGGGCACCGCGTTTCCTTTTGACCTTGCGTTTCGTTTTCTGATCGACCGGCGGCTTGTCCTTCGGCGGTTTGACGATGTCCGACGACGGCGGCTTTGACGAGTTGGATGAATTTTTCCTGGCACCGGCAAGCTCGCTTTCGAGCTGGAGGAT
>WRMR01000009.1 GCA_009776995.1 Planctomycetaceae bacterium
TTATTCCGAAGGGGAATACTATCATTATGGTTCTGAACCCATCGATTCCTACAAAGGCTGGCGAATCGGAGCACCGCCGCAATTCTATCCGACGCATTCCAATGCTTACTATGTCGCAGTCACCGGCAAAAGTTTTACCGGGGTTTCCTGCGTGGGAAACAGGTGCAATATCCCCCAATTTCAAGCGGAAAACAATGTTTACAAGAATCCGTTTGGCTCGGAAGTCGCTCTCTTCAAGACCAGTGAAGGTGGAATGTCGCGGATGGCCGTGGCTTGGGATATGCCGGGCTTGGGTGGAGAAGTCGGGCGCGTGAGTGGTGAAAAAGGCGCGTTTTGGAGTGGACGTTTTACCGGCTTGCAGGAAGCAAGCGAATTTGTCTCCCAAATGAATTTAAAAAAACCGCCGTTGCCGCCTTCAGTGGACCCGGGCGGGCACGGAGGGTCTCACGGCTACCTTGGGAACGAATTTGTGATGTCCATTCTGGAAAACCGTAAACCTCTGGTCAATATCGCCTGGGCACTGAACATGACCGTTGCCGGGATTATCGCCCACCAGTCGGCGTTGAAAGACGGCGAATTGCTCAAAATTCCGCAATATGTGTTTTGAGCTTTTGTTGATGTT
Source organism: Planctomycetaceae bacterium (assembly GCA_009776995.1). Classification (GTDB taxonomy): domain Bacteria; phylum Planctomycetota; class Planctomycetia; order Pirellulales; family Thermoguttaceae; genus WRMR01. Next base: position 623 of record WRMR01000009.1, read on the forward strand.
TCGATTCATTGAAACCAAAGCAAAAAGATATCCGGCTGACGCATTGGCATGATGGTTGTGAGTTCGTCGCCGGTTATTTCGCTTGCGAGAGTTCAAGGTAGCTGGCCGTGATCGGCTGGACCAATCCCAGGGTTGCGGCGAGCGACTTGATGCGACGGCGGGCATCGTCGAGCTGGGCTTCGCCGGCGATGGTTTCCAGTTCAATGAAATCGCCCAGCCCGTCGATGTAGTCAAGCGTCAGTTCATATTTCTGTTCCCGGTAAACGAGCCCGGCGGAACGACGCATCTTTTTCAATTCCGCCGCCACCCGGAAACCGAGTGCCTGCAACAGCCGATCCCATTGCCGGGCGGTTTTGGCATTGTCGGCCAGAAAAAGCTCGACTTCCCGACGGGTTTTGGTTTCCCGGTCAACCTTCGGGCCTTTGTACGTAATGCGGTACTCCCCGGCTCGTAACCGGATTCGCAGACATTCGTCTGTCGCGGCGAAATCCTTGACGGGATGCTGATAAAACGTGTCGTGTTCCTCAACGGCCTCACCAAAGCAAAGCCCGAACTGCTCCAGTTTTTCCAGCAGTTGCGGCATGTCGGTAATGGCGTATTTCAATTCGACTTCGTAAGACATGGATTTTTCGTACCCGTTCACGGGAATTGAAGTTCCCAGTAGTGCAGAGCAATAGCATCATTTTATCGGGGAATTGTCCGGTAGTATCGTTTGAAGCCAATTTCCGTCAGTTCGCTCTGGCGGTGAATCGTCGCGAACATCGCCTTGACGTACTTGATCAACCGTTTTCAGAATCCCGTCATTGCGCTGCGCTTCATTCCGGCTGCTGTTTTGTATCGTTGCGGTTTCCAAAAGTGTGAACTGAAACGGCTTCACCGCACGGTCGAGAATGCCGTGCATGAACGCGATGGCCAGTCCGTAATTTGTGATCGGCACACCCGCACTGCGGCAGTGCATCATGCGGCTGAGGATTTCGCGGCGGTTCCATAGACACGCGCCACAATGGATGACCAAGTCCCAGTCGGCCAGTGAATCGTTCGGGAAATTGTGTCCCTGCACGTTTTCGATATGCAAGTCGCCGACGACGTAATTGCGTAACCACGCGGGTATCTTGACCCGGCCGATGTCGTCTTCGACGGCATGATGCGTGCAGGCTTCGGCAATGAGTACGCGCGATCCCGGCTTGAGTTGCGCAATGGCTCGGGCTCCATTGATCATCGTGGTCAGATCGCCTTTCTGCCGCGCGAACAGCACGGAAAACGAAGTCAGCGGAATCTCCGGCGGTACGATTTTCGCAACGATCTTGTACGCCTGCGAGTCGGTCACGACCAGTGACGGCGGCGGATTGAGTCGGCCAAGCGTCGCGGCCAGTTCAGCGTCCTTGCACACAACCGCCACCTGGTTGCCGTCAAGCAAATCGCGAATCGTTTGCACTTGCGGCAGAATCAGGCGGCCTTTCGGAGCTTCCCTGTCAATCGGTACAACGAGTACAACGGTCGCCCCCGGCGGAATGAGATCGGACACAATCGGCGGCGGCGAAAGTATCTCGTCCGGAACGATTTGCACAAGAGCTTCTCGCAATTGGTCAATATTAAGTTCAGAGTTCAAAGTGCAAAGTGCAAAGTGTTTTTTCTCTACACTCTGCACTCTGCACTCTGCACTCTGCACTCCAATCGTCTGCACCCACGCGATGCCGCGACGTTGCAACGATTCAAGCAACGCGGGATCAGGCTGCCCTTTGTCACTGTGATTGAACGCGACCACGAATGGTATGGTTCGCGTTTGCAGTTCGGCCACAATCTCGTCTTCGTATCCGCCCCACTGACCGGCATGGACAACGAGGATGCCGATGTCGGAACGGTCGAAGGCTTGTCGCGTCCGTTCCACCCGCAGTGCGCCGAGGTCGCCTGTATCGTCAATGCCCGCTGTATCGAGAAAAACGACCGGTCCGATGGGCAACAGTTCCATTGCCTTCTCAACCGTATCGGTGGTCGTCCCCGCCACGTCGGAAACAATCGCCACCGGCTGCCCGGCCAGGGCATTCAGCAGTGACGACTTCCCCGCGTTCCGACGCCCGAACAACCCGATATGCAACCGAAGCCCCTTCGAGGTTTTTTCCATCGTATGACCTTTCAATAGATGTCTGAACCGTGATTTTACTATGATTTGCATGATTACCAGGATTCTGAGGGACGATTGAAATTCAAAAATCCTGCTTATCCTGTCAATCTTCATTGAATCGTGGTTCAGACTTACACCATTTCCCGTATCTGCATAATGATACCGCGCAGTTCGGCGTCGTGACCGATTTTCGATTCGATTTCTGCGGCACTGTGCGCGATGGTTGTGTGATCGCGGCCGCCGAAGTATTTACCGATTTCCTTCAGACCGGTCCGGGTGAGCTGCCGGGCAAGGTAAATCGCAACGTTCCGTGCCCGGACGGTCGTCGATTTGCGCGACTTGCCTTTCATGTCAGCGAGTTTCAAGCCCATCTGTTTGGCCGTCGTCTTGGCAATCTTGTCGATGGTCGGCACCGTAGCGGCCGCATAACGGCGTATTGCGTCACGGGCTGTCGCAAGGTCGATCGTCTCTCTCCCGGATTCCATGAGCAGTTGTACGAGCGTCCCGAACAGTTGCGGGACGGAAAGCGGCAGTTCCTTTGCCATCGACTGATTGGCTGGAGCGGTCAAGTGCAGACCGAGTTGCTCCGCGAAATGTTTGAGCAATGCCATCCGTGTTGCCAGCCCCGGCAGGGCAATCGGCACGACCAAGCCCGCCGTCAGCCGCGCAACCAGCCGCTCGTCGGGAAACTGCTGCTGCGTCGGGAGCCGCAGAGACGTCAATACGATGGTCTGTCCGGCGTCGAGTACCGAATCAATGGCGGTGAGCAGTTCCTCCTGAGCCGCTTTTTTCGTCACGAGCAAGTCGATGCCGTCGATGACGAGCATTTCCGATTTGCGGATTTTACCGCGAAACTCGTCGATGGTCTTGGCTTCGAGTGCCATGACGAGAGACCTTGCGAAATCATCGCCGGTGAGATACGCCCCGCGTTTCCGACGGTTCTTCTGCCGCCAGGACTGGTAAATGCCCAACGCCAAGTGTGTCTTGCCGCTGCCGGCTGAACCGTAAAACAAGATCGGGCAGTGGGGGACACGGTTGCTTGAACCGCCTTCGGCATGATCGTCGGAACAGCCACCGTTGAAACCGCCTTCAAGTGCCCAATGAACAGCCGCTTCGACGAGATGATTTTCCGGTCCTGCAAGAAAAGGATAGCTCACTGCCGCCGTTGCCGTTGCGACATCAAACTGCCGACAAAGCGGTTGGCCTGCGACGGGAATGGCGAGCATTGTGGCACTAAAACATTTCCGCCAGTTTTTCGGCGATTTCATGGATGCTGTGCGTGACATGCAGCACTTTGCCGTCTTTGCCGACCAGCACGAACGTCGGGTAGCCCGGAATGCCGTAAAACGTCGAATAGTCGGTCAATTCCGCTTCCTTCGAAAGGATGACCGACGCGACATGCCACGGGTGAGGCGACTGCTCTTCAAATTGCTTCAAATCGTCTAAGTCCTGGTCACAACTGTACGCGATCAGCTCGAAACCCTTGTCATGGTACTTGTCATACAACTGTTTCATCGTCGGGATGGACATCAGGCACGGACCACACCAGGTGGCCCAGAAATCGACCAGCACGACCTTGTCGCGAAAGTCCTTGATGTCCAGTTTTTTCCCGTCGAGCAGAACGCACTGAAATTCGATTTCTCTTCCCGGCAATTCGGCAAACCGCAACAAACCCTCCATCATTGCGAGCACTTCCTTCGCTTCATCGGCGTCGGTTTTTTCAAGAATCGGCTTGAGTTCGGCAATGACAAATTTCTGTAGTCCCTCTTTGCCGTTCTCGTCAAGCATTTCGCCCACTTGCAGGAGCATCATGGGGAGCATGGCGTAATCCGATTGAAATTCATTTGCGGTAAGAAAGGTTTTGGCGTCTTCAAGATATTGTTTGAAGTCTTTGATATGATCGCCTTCCTCACCCAACCGGGCGGCACGGACGATTTTTGAGATTTTCAACTGGAAGACCATCATTTGAGCCTGGTACAAAACATCACTTTTGATTTCCGCCAGTTCTTTCTGATAGGCTTCGACATTCGTGAGGGCTTTGTCGAGGTCATTTCGTGCGTCCATAGCGATGACCTGCAATTGGATTTCCCGGGCAGTGTCTTTTTGCTCTTGAGAAGCTTCATCCCGTTTGAGCATCAGCCCGGCAATGGTTTGCAACGCGGCGTTCCGTTTTTCCATGTAGGCCGTGGCCTGTTCCTGCGTTGTAATCCCTTCCGGCCTGTGAGTCATCATGGCCATGAGCCGCTCTTCCAATTGATCGGCGGTCGCATCGGCGGGAATAGTGAACAGGTCATCAGTGGACATGGGTTCCTGTGCCGAAGCACATCCAGCCAAGACGCAGGAAATCACAGTCAACATTGCGAGGAAAAGAATCGTTTTTTTCATGGGATTGCTTTCTAGTTGTGAAAAATAAATACTGGTCACTGGCCACTGGTCACTGGTTCCTGCACCACGTATTCAACGGGTATGCGTATCGTTGCAATGGCGGGGATGTTCGATTCCAACACAATGGCCGACGGGTTATCCGCGTCGTTGACATCCGAAGCACCGAGGTTGGCGTCGGCGGGAATTTCAATGGTCACCTGCTGAATGTTGTTGCCTTCCTGCGCGGCAATAAGACTTCCCAGTGTCACGTTAAGCCATTCGGGATTTTTCGACTCGACCTTGAATTCCGGCGTGACATCATCGGGTGCCTTGAATCGCAACAACAATTGCTTTTGAACCGGTGTGCCGCGAAAAGCCGTTCCCAAGTCCAGGACGCCGGTTTTTTCGTTATAGTCGCGGCTGGTGATCGCGAGACTGCCGAGAACCTGACCGTTGACCGGGATCGTCATTTCCGGCTCCAGGTCGGAATCGGAACGCACGATGAGCTTGTTCTTGAAATGCCCGATTTGCATCCCTGGCTTGAGCGTGACAGTCACGTCGTAAACCGCTTTCGCCGATTTGAGCAGGTTGACTTTGAGATTCTCTTCCGTCAATTCCGACTTGACAAAGGTTGCGGCAAAATGTTCAGGATCATCACTGGTAATCTCACGAATGGCAACTTCTTTTTCTTTATCAAAGAAATAGATACGGGTTTGGTTCGATGCTTCCTGCCCGGAAAACGCGTTGATCTGCACCGGGTTCGGCTGTGCGATGATGGGAACGGAATACACTCCTTCGACAAAAAGCTGGAATCGCGGTCGGGCCGGGTCGTTCGTTCCGATTTCAACGCCCTGGCGATAGCTTCCGCCGGCATTGTTCGGTTTCCATTTCATCGTGACCCTGGCGTCTTGGCTGGGCGGAACACTCCTGCGCGACAAATCAACACTCGTGCAGGAACACGATTTATTGAGGACTTCAAGCGTCAGGCTGCTGTCGCCGGTATTGCGAATGGTGAAGGTGTGTTCGCCGGTTTGCTCTTTTTCAAACACACCGAAGTCATACGTTTCCAAATCAATGGCAACCGTCGGATGCGGCTTGGTCGAATCCATGACGGGTTGGTCTTCCGGCTCTGGTTCATCGGACCGGTTGGCCGCTTTTTTGGCAAGGTATTCTTTTTCCTGCTCCAGCGAGTAGGGATACTCGTTTGCAAGACGATCCCCCGCAATATAGCCGAAAACACCGCCGATAATGAGAGCGGAAACAATAATCGAGATGATTGTTCGCATGATAATGACCCAATTGCGCTTTTATATATCAGTCACGGATTGACACAGATTATCACGGATGGGTTGAAACACAAATTCAACCTTTTCCGGTAGTACTTCACCAAGCCTGAAATTGTGTTTTTTGTGCTGGGTTCCTGGCAGAAAAAAAAATCTGTGTTTCATCTGTGAAAATCCGTGGTTAAAAACCAATAACAGCATTCACCAACGCGGGTAGCGTTGCCCCGACTGCTTCGACCGTCGGTGGAAAGCCGCACTCCGTCAATGTTTGCGACGTGATCGGACTGATACTTGCGAGTTTCGTGTGCCGCAAATCATCGCCGAACATCCGCACCAACGACCGCCCGATGGCCGAACTGGTCACGGTGACCCAATGTATTTTACCACATTGCACCAAAGATGCAATTTGCGGTGACAGGGTGGTCAAATCGACACTTTGATAAACGCACACTTGTTCAACCGTGGCACCAAGCCGTACAAGTTCATCGGGCAACAACGTCCGGCCACGATTGCCGCGCACCAGCAAAACCCGCTTGCCCGCAATCTGTTGCCCGGTCAAAAGGGCAATGATTCCTTCGGCGTCATAACGTTCCGATGGAAGCAGTACATCCTTAACCCCATACCTGGCCAAAGTTTCCGAAGTTCCCAAACCGGTTGCGACGATCAGAGGAAGATTTCCTGCGTTTTTTTCAAAATTCTCCCGCAAGACTACTTTCACCCGTTCAAAAAACGAATGCACCCCGTTGGAACTGGCAAAAATCAGAATGTCGTACTCAAAAATCGTTGTAATTGCCTCATCAACACTGCGCCAATCCGATGGTGGCAATATTTCGATGGTCGGTTGAAGGAAAACCGTTGCGCCTTGTTCCTCAAACAACCGTTTTAGCTCATCACACTGATGAACGGGTCGTGTCAGGAGGATATTTTGATTGAAAAGCGGTAAATTTTCCGGCATTTTGTTGGGCGATCACGCCGTGACCGCCGTTAACTATGCTGCTGACAACCTGTCAAGCAAAGTAAATGTAATCGCCTCAAAAACGTCTTCGCAGATGTCGAGCTGCCGGTCGTCCGACTGCCAGTAAACCGCGAACGTCCGGTCGACGGTGGAAAAACTGAGGATCAAGGCAGTATTGACCAGATCGAAATAAATGAAGTCCATTTCATAACCGACCAGCTTGTATTTGCCGATGACGCGTTCGACAGGCGTATGGTCAACGCGGTCGTACTCGGACTGCAAAGCGTCGAGTGCCTTTTTTGTAAGGCTTTCAGGTGATGTTTTCGCGGGACTGACCGAAACCATCCAAAACGCCCCGCCGGGACTGCTCAAATGGACGGTCAATTCCCCTTCGCCCATCTCGTTTTCTTCGAGATGCCAATTCTCGGGATAAGCAAAACAAATTCCGTTGGCTCGATATTCTGCCGGCATGGTTCAAAAGACAGGGTGTCGAAAAGTCTAATGTCAAATCATCGTGGTCGTTGCGCCGCACAGGTTCCGCAAATTCGGAACTTGTGACATTAATTATACAACAAACCGAACGGAAATGCAAACAGGTTTTTGGGGCATGAAACTTAAAAAAGAAAATCTTTCCGTTGCCTGGCAGTTGACAGCTCACATGCCTTTGTGTGAGAAAAAAAAACGAAATTCAGAATTATCAGAGATTTTTCTTGACAAAACGCGCGATTCCGCGCAAAATATAACATAGTCTCGTTATAATGATTACGATGAAAATCTTTTCGCAGTTCTTTTCATTTAAGTTGTTATTTGCCTTGGATTTGTCGAAATACTAATAGCATTGTCTGTGGAAATCGTTCTCCCGGAGAAGATTTCCATCGGTATCGGGTTTCAACGTGCGTCCATTGCAGTGACAGACGGTGACGTGAACGCGGACGGTGCATCAGATTTCACTTGGTAAAACGCAGGAAAAGTGAGGAGCGGGAGACATGGCAAAGAACAAAAAACCTGTCTGGGCAATCGACATCGGGAACACGTCACTCAAGGCGTTGCAGTGCCGCGTCGGAGACGAACCGGGAACCATTGAAGCTCTTGCGTTCGATTACATCGAACACTCGAAAATCCTTTCCCAACCGGGTGCGGAACCCGGCGAGCTGGTTGCCGAATCGCTCGAAACCTTTCTCTCGCGCAACAGTGTGCAGAAGAGCCGTGTGGCCATCTCCGTTTCAGGCCAGAACACGATTTCGCGTTTTTTGAAACTCCCGCCGGTCGATAAGAAAAAGCTGCCGGACATCATCCGGCTGGAAGCGAAACAATGGTTACCGTTCGCACTGGACGATGTGGTTTGGGACTACCAGCCGCTCATCGGCGGGACGATGCACGGGAACACGCTCGTTGACTCGGAAATCGGCATGTTCGCCATGAAGCGGGAATTTGCCGCCCGGGCCATTGTTCCCTTTGAGAAGGCGGGTATCCCGATTGATTGCATTCAGAGTGCACCGCTGGCCCTGTATAATTTTGCGGCCTTCGACCAGTTCGATCTGACCCAGCTTCAGGGCGAGCAGGAAGGCGGCACAAAAGGTTTCAACAATTACACGATTATCCTCTGTCTTGGAACCGATTCCAGCGATGTGGTCATCACCAACGGCGTGAAAATCTGGGTCCGCAACATCACCATCGGCGGTAACAATTTCACCAAAGCCCTGACCAAGGGCATGAAATTGACCTTCTCAAACGCGGAACATTTGAAGCGCAACGCCGCCGCGAGTCAGGACCCCAAAGCCGTCTTCCAGGTCATGCGGCCTGTTTACAACGAGTTGCTCACCGAAGTCAATCGTTCGATTGAGTTTTACGCAAGTCTCGACCGGAAAGCGAAATTCAGTAAAATTATCGCTCTCGGCAGCTCGACCAAATTGCCCGGTCTGTGCCAGTTCCTGCGGCAGAACTTCGGTTTCGATGTTGTTCCGCTGAAAAAATACAACAAGCTGGTCGGCGACGAGGTACTCGCCGCACCGGCCTTTATGGAGAATACCGGCGCGTTCGGCATTTGCTACGGCCTGACCCTGCAAATGCTGGGCGAATCGGCCATCGCGACGAACCTGATCCCGACCGAAGTGGTCACGCGGCGCATCATCGCCGAGAAGAAACCGTGGCTGCTTGCCGGGGCGGCCTCGTTGATGCTCGGACTGATCGTGCCGTTTTTAAGCGTGTCCAGGGCATATACGCCCTTGCAGGCCGGGCCGATGACCACCGCAGAAAGCACCGCAAAGAGTGTGCAGAGCAAATCAAGCAGCCTGACCAGCGAGTGCAGCGGTGTTGTTTCCGATTTCAATAAAATTGATGAGATCGGCAATAACATCACCAGTAATGTTGAAGGCCGTATCCGCTGGCCGGAATTTTACTGTGTTCTCCAATCGGCTCTCCCGCAAAATCAGCCCGGTGCCAGGATAGCCGGGACATTGGCACTCCAGGATCGGATTTACGTGACCAATATCGAGGTCCAGAAAATGGATGATCTTTCCTCATGGTGGGATATGGTCAAGTCTCAGCCTCCCGGTGCGTATGTTTTGGACGAAACAGCCGAAGCCGAGTTCGAAATCGCATCCGACGGCTCCAGTGGTTCCGGGACTTCCGAAACAAGTACAGGCAGTTCGACCGGTTCCTCCTCATCATCATCATCCGGGACATCCACACCTGCAACTTCCAGCACCTCCTCGTCATCAAGCTCTTCCTCAACTTCAAGTCCATCGTCGTCATCCTCGACCGCTTCGACGTCCGGCAATGCGGAAGCGACCATCACCGACCATGATGACACCGGTATCAATCGCGCCAAAGCACCGGAAGGTGAAGGAGCGTACATTGTTCAAATGTCGGTCTATCACTTTCACAACCCGGCAGGCGATATCAAAGACGAGGACGGTAATTTGGTGGATTACGATCCTTATAATATTGGTGCTGAATATCTGCGACGCACACTGTTTCACAACCTGCGTCACAATGTGGTTCAACTCCCCTCCTCGCTTTCCAAACAGTCATTTTCCAGCGGAGGACCTGTGAACGTGGAAACTGTGACCATGCAGGAATTCGGGTTCAGTCACCCGGTTATGCTGGATTATAACCGGGCGGTCGAACGTACAATCGTTGACCCCGCCGTCCTCCAAAAAGCGGTGGAAGAGGCGATTTTGAAAGAACGAACCGCCGCAATCAGAGCCCATGGAACAAGACCCGGCAACTCGCCTGCTGGCCGATATGGATCGGGTGGTGGTATGAGCGGTAGCAGTATGAGCATGTATGACACCAATGCCATCTCCACATCAATGTCACCTGGAACAGGCGGAATGAGTGGCATGGGAGGGATGAACGGCATGGGGAATTACATCAGTCCGCAGAGCGTCCTGATCTCGCTGGCCATGAGCAACAGTTTTGGTGGAGGCAGTAGCAATCCAATGGGAGCTCCCGGCGGGATGGGCGGCATGAGCCAGGGAACCACCAACGTCCTCAACATGCTGAAATACCAGTTGAAGGACGATGAGAAACTTGATGTGCGCAAATTCGAGGCCGTCGTTCAGTTTGTGTGGATTCCCAAAACGCCGACCGAACGGGAAGAAGCCAAAGAAGAAAAACTGAAGGCCCAAAGGGAAGCCGAAGCGGCACTGCAAACTGATGACGATACACAAAATGACGCAACGGACAGCGATGCAACCGACGGCAGTGAAACCGCCAACAATGAAGCCGTTGACAGCGTCAGCGAGGAAAGTGCCGTTGTGGATACCAACACGGATTCCGCGCAACCCGATGACGAACCAACCGTGACGGATGAAACACCGTAGAACGCACGAAAAAACAATTTGTTCGATCAATCAGAGCCGCGACGGTAACGGAGTGGTCGTTTCGCTTGATGACTCTCGCGACTCTGATGGAAATGTTCACGTGATTATTGCGCAACTCCATCATTAATACTCTTCCATTCATTCAACATATTTTTCCGACAAAACAATTTGGGGTTCCCGGACGAAACAGAACCCCCCAACGAGGTGAACCATGGCCAAGGCGAAGTCAAATTTTTCCGTTGATGCCGTCAAGAAGAATCTGTTCTGGATTTTCGTGCCGGTTGCAATTCTGGCGGTATGGGGCGTATTTTTCATCGCCAATGCGAAGGCAAAAGCCAATTATCTGGCTCGAGTGCAGGAATTGGAAACCCTGAGAAAAGCTGTCGGTGATATCAAGGGCAATAGCAAACACCCGAACCAGGGGACGATTGACGACGCGAAAGTGCAGGAACAGCTCCTGCGCAGCGAGGTCTATCGATCCTGGGAGAGAATGTACGAGGCACAAAAACTCAATTGCACCTGGTCAACCAAACTGCACCCGAAATTTCGGGAGCGGATCGAAAACCTGAAATGGATGGAACCCATCCCCGGCGTCGAAGTCCGCGAATGGTATAATACCTTTATGTCGGTGCAAATTCCGGAATTTCTCGAAATGGCCAACCGCCGCACGGTCTATGTGCGGATTCCTGATCCCTTCAAGCCGGGAGAATATAAAAAGGATGCCAATGGTCAAGACCTTTACGTCCCCCTCGACCCGTATGTCGCCGAACCGGATGCGATGCTTCAGCAAAATGCCCAGTCGATTAGCAGCGGTACGGGCATGGGTGGCATGATGGGAGGCGGGAGTATGGGAGGCGGCGGCATGGGCGGCGGGAGTATGGGAGGTGGTGGCATGGGCGGCGGTAGCAGTTTTACCTCGTTTTCCACCACGGCAAGCGGCAGTATGGGAGGTGGCGGCGTCAGTATGGGGGGCGGCAGCAGTATGGGTGTCGGCATGGGGAATGAAATGAGCGCATTGGGCGGCTTGGCGTCCAATGCCGGCACAACCCTGGACAGTATTTTTGATTCGGCCATCCAGAAAGTCGAAGGAATCGTGGATTGGCCGACCCCGGAAATTTTCACCATCGTCACTTGGACGGGACAATCCCCTTACTCAGGACAGATTTGGATTGCCCAGGAGGAAGTTTGGGTCTATGAGTCACTGATTAATGTTGTCCGTAAAATCAATGAACGAGTGGAGGCGACAGGCCCCCACAACGCGGCCATCAAACGCATCCAGGCCATGTTAATCGGAAAGAATGCCGCCAACATTGTCGCCTCTCCCGGCATCCTGGAGCCGCTTGGTTCGTCCGGCGGAATGGGAATGGATATGATGGGCGGCATGGGTGAAATGGGAGGATCAAGTATGGGAGGTCCTGCCATGGGAGGTGCTGGTGGTACGGGAGGTGATATGTCGATGATGGAAGGAGGAATGATGTCCTCCGGTCCCATGTCGGAAGAAGATACCATTGCCTACCTCAAAAAATACCGCTATGTTGATGAAGAGCTGAAGCCTTTGTCCGATTCGGACTCGCCGCCCTTTGCGGAATTTAACATGATGCCCGTTTGCCTGGAATTGATCGTCGATCAACGCAAACTTCCTGAAATCCTGGTGGAATGCGCCAACAGCACAATGCCGATCGACATCAAACTGGTCCGTTACAACCCCGCCAACGCAAGAACCGGTCTCTTGGGTAGTTCCATGGGAGGAATGGGGGGCATGGGCGGCATGGATAGCATGATGGGTGGTAGTGGCGGAATGATGGGACCGGGGAGCGGTGCTTCCTCGCCTGGCGGTCGTACAGGTTCGGCGGCAGGCGGCGGTCTGGGCGGTTCAGGCGGTATGGGTTCCGGTTCAGACCCCTTTGGAGCGGCCGCGGACGCGCTTTCCGGATTTGAAGTTGGAGGAAAAATCGGTGTTTATGGTTCTGACGCTGTGATGATCCAAATCGTTGGCGTCATTTCCATTTACAACGAACCGGACCCCAAGCTGTTGGCGACCGGAGCCAGTGCCCAGGAAAGCGGTCTTGAAGGCGGCGTCAGTCAGGAGATACTTGACCAGGTTGCCGGAGCGGAGGACAACGCCGATACTGATACTGCGGAATATTCCTTAGCACCTCCCGCAACGACGACCGATGATTCCGACACGCTTGATGATCATGCAGATGATGCGGACGATGCAACAGAAGACAACTCGTCAGAAGATGACGCATCAGAGAACAACACGTTGGAAGACGACACAACCGTTGAGTGAATCGTGCCTGAAAATGAGGGGCTGAATTACCTACCCCTCGCCCCTCACCCCTAACCCCTGCTACAGACATGAAAACGAATCAACCGGGAAAACAGAATCCCCTCTTTTTGTACGTCGATAAAATCGTTTTCGGCGTTTTGGTTCTGGCCGCGCTGTACTATTGTTACTCGGCCGCGTCGCTGGAGCAAATCGCCTGGACTCCGGATCAGTTGACCCAGGATTCGACTTCGGCGCAGCAGAATATCGACAAAAGCGAGTTCCGGGAAGAACTCAAAGTCGTTGAATACGAAACGCGCGCCCGTGATATTCGCATCGGGTTCCCGCACAGAAATTATCAAACCACGGAAAAGTGGGAGGCCGCCGTCTTTCCGGAAAAGATCAAACGCGGTGTTCCCAAAGTCCTTGAACTCATCAAATTGCGGGCTGTGGCCGGGGTCGGTGCCGTTAAGGTGCGCGAACGCGAATCGGTGTTTGGCGGAAATACCGCATCGACCGGGGGAATGTCTGATATGGGTGCCTTTGGCGGCGGTGGGATGACCGGCGGCATGACGGGAACAGGGATTCAGGCAGGTGCCAAATTGGAAACCACCCACTGGGTGTTGCTGACCGGCTTGATTCAGTATGAGGAGCAGCTCCGCGAGTACATCAGGACATTTGCCAATGCCATGTATTCGTCGCCGGACGATTACCCGGTCTATCTTTTCATTGACGTTGAGAGGAATGAAATCGGCGTGAACAACCCGGATGGCACACCGGTCTGGATTCGATTGGACGTTGACACGGAATTTTCCGCGCAGCAGACAAAATGGGCCGGTACGGGTTTGGACCCGGTCGATTTCCAATATACGATTCCTCCTCCAAGCCTTTATGTCGCCCCTACGGCCAGCTTGTTGCCGCCTTTGGCCAACCGGCAGTTCGGCCAGGAAGTGGCTTACCCGCCTTACATTCCGCTCATGTCCGACACGCTCCGGGCGCAAATACTGGAACAGCAAAAGATTTACAATGACTTGCTTGAAAACAGGCGGCTGAAAAATCGTGATGATCTTTTGAAAAATGAAAACAATGAACTGGATATTTTCATCGGCGCAATGGGCGGCGGTGGCGGTATGAGTGGCGGCATGGGCGGTGGTTACGGCGGCTTGGGAGGCGGCATGAGCGGCGGCTATGGCGGCGGCATGGGAGGGAACACCGGCGCGAGTCAGCTTCCCGGAATGTACAACCCCGGCAGTGGAATGGGTGGAACAGGACGCAGCGGCGGCATGGGAGGTGATTACGGCGGCATGAGCGGCAGTATGACAGGTGGCATGGGACGCAGCGGCGGCATGGGCGGAATGGGAAGCGATTACGGCGGTATGGGTGGAAACACTGCGAATAACACCTGGTGGGTTTACACAAAAACGCCGCCAACGGTCATGGTCGAAGCCAACTATCGCTTGTTCCGTTATTTTGACTTTACCGTCGAGCCGGAAAAATCCTACCAGTACCGGGTACGGCTTGCCGTAAAAAATCCCAATCACAAACTGGCCGACAGATTTCTCGACGACGACGCGGTGAAGGACAAAACGAAAGTCGATCTCTGGACGGACTTCTCATTCCCGACCGGACAGGTCGCGGTCAATTCCAACACCCGTATCGTGGCCAAATCGGTCGGAAACGTTCCGGCGGCGAATCGTGCCTGGTTGTCGCAAAACGCAACCGTTTCCTCCATCGTGTTTGACACATCCGACAACGAAGATTACATTGCCAAGGATATCAATGTCACTGTGGGACAGGTTTTGAACTTCCCCAGGCGGGCGGGCGAAAAAGTTTCGAGTCTGACTTCGTCTTCCGGCATGTCGGGCGATTCCTCCATGATGGGCGGGATGTCGTCACCGACCGGAGTCTCAGGCTCTGGCACAACCGGCAGAGGAAACACCCAGACGGCCAAAGCGCAAACGAAATCGCTGGATCATATTTCCAACCAATCCGTCATTGACGTTGTTGGCAAACGACGACTGATCGGTTCGAATAACGAGCATACACCGGCCGGTCAGGTCATGCTCATGGCCGCCGATGGAACGATTGAAATCCAATCCATTAAAACGAACAAACTGGAATTGGACCGCTACGAAAAACCGGTGGCCTCAACCACAGGAATGGGCGGCATGATGTCGCCGTAACAGAATGGTCACTTCCACCATGTCACTTTTCGGAGTATCCCGTGTCGCAATCGGAACAATGGACAGTCAAGCGACTGCTGGAATGGACGACCGATCATTTCAAAAAACACGGTTCCGATTCACCTCGGCTGGACGCGGAAATCCTGTTGGCCCAGGCACTCAAATGCAAACGCATTGATCTGTATCTCCGTTTCAATCACGAGCCGACCGAGGCGGATCGGACGCGGTTTCGTGAGACGGTCAAACGCCGCGCGGCCGGTGAGCCGGTCGCGTATCTTGTGGGACACAAGGAGTTTTACTCGCTTTCGTTCGAGGTTACACGCGACACGCTCATCCCGCGACCAGAAACCGAACACCTCGTCGTCGAATCGCTTGATCTGCTCGCCAAAATGGGACATCGGGACGATTTGTGCGTTTGCGACGTCGGGACGGGAAGCGGCGCGATCGCGGTGGCGATTGCCAAAAACGCGCCCAAGTGCCGCGTCACGGCAGTTGATCTTTCGCCGGAGGCTCTTGATGTGGCCAAACGCAATGCCGAAACGCACGGCGTGACCGGTCGCGTGACGTTTCTTATCTCCGACCTGCTGGCCGAATTTCCTGAAACGCCGTTGTTCGATCTCGTGGTCAGTAACCCGCCTTATGTGAGTGAATCGGAATTTGCCAACCTGCCCGCCGGCGTGAGAGACCATGAGCCGAAACTTGCCCTTGTGTCCGGGGAAGACGGTACATCCGTGATTCGAAACCTGGCCGTGCAAACAGTTTCACGATTGCGCGAAGGCGGCCATTTCCTTGTCGAACTCAGTCCCATGATCGCCGGACAAGTCGCCGAACTGCTACGGCAACAAGGCTGGCACGACGTTCGCATCCTGCGCGATATGGCAAATCAGGAGCGAATTGCCGTGGCGAGAAAGTAGCACCTCACGAAACCTTCTTTTGCAAACAACAGCCGGGAACGGAGTGTAGTATCCCTCTTCAAAAATACCGTTCATTAAAATGCCCTGCAAGGGCAAAACATAATTGCCCAGGGCAAGCGGTACTCCGCGAAGCCCTGGGTAACAAGACCCAATACGATATTTGCGACACTGAAAGGGTCGGACAAAATGAAGTTTGACAGCATAACAGTTCCCGCCTTGTCTTGCATGTATTTCACTTCAGAAAGGCTTCAAGTTCCGTCTTGGCCGGTAGGGACGGTTGTGCTCCCAGGCGGGTGACGCTCAGCGCAGCCACAGCGGTCGCGATTTTCACCGCTTCGTGCAACGGACGGCCTTCGCCGATTCCACAGGCGAGTGCCCCGCTGAACGCATCGCCCGCAGCGGTCGTGTCAATGGCATCGACCTTGTAACCCGGTACATGAATCCCCTTGCCCGGCGATTCCACGAGCAAACTCCCGTCACTGCCAAGCGTGATGATGGCCGCTTTGACACCCAGAGCAAGCAGGCTGTCGGCGGCGTTTTGTGCCGTCGCAAGATCAGTGACCTTAATCCCGGTCAGACGTTCCGTTTCGTTTTCGTTCGGTTTGATCCAGGTCACATCCCGCAAAATCTCAATCGGCAACGGTTCATCCGGTGCGGGTGCCGGGTCGAGAATCAACGGCACACCATGCTTTTTCGCCAGTTTTGCGGCACAAGCCAGCACATCAAGCGGCGTTTCGAGCTGCGTGACGACCACATCGGCGGCTGCAATGGCCGATTCCGCCTGTTCAATATCGGCGGGCGATAAAAATCCGTTCGCCCCCGACGCGACCGAAATCAGGTTTTCGCCGTTTGCATCGACAAGGATCAACGCAACGCCGGTTGCGTTATCGGTGTCACGAAAGACAAAATCCGTGTTGATGCCTTCTTTTTGATAACCCACAACGGCCTGATCGCCGAACATGTCCGCGCCGACCTTCGCGACAAACGTGACTTGGGCACCGATTCGCGCCGCCGCCACCGCTTGATTGGCACCTTTCCCCCCCGCGGCCAGGACAAACGTCCCGCCAATGACCGTTTCGCCCGGCGCGGGAATGCGCTGGGATTTGACAACCATGTCGGTATTCGAACTCCCGACAACAACAACTTTTGCTTGCTTTGGCAAGGTGATTTCTCCTGAATTTTTACGGTTGGAACAGCCAGGGCGGTCACGGCGTGACCACTGCTGGATGATGGGATGGCTAATGAACCGCGTTGGTCAACGCTTGTCAGCACGATACCAGGAACCGACGTCAATCGTTTGAAACGGAGGGACATCATGATTCTTTGTCTTTTGCTGGTGCTGTGGGTTCTGACTTTGTGCTGTCGAATGTGTGAAATTCCCTTTTTGAACCAGCGTTGCCGTTTCGGAGGCGATTCCAATGGTTGCGATATTTCCCGAGTTGAAGGTCAAAAAATCCGACTCGATGCCATCGGAAAAAATCACGCCATGGGTTGGCATAAACGATTCCACCATGAGTTTGTCGCGTTCCCCAAGATAACCGCCGATCAGGTCAATCCTGGTTCGTTGACTGCGGAACGGTTCGCGAACGGCAAAAAAAAGCTGATCGTTCCGCAAGTTTGCTGACTTTGGCGCGGAAGATTTCGGGGCGCGGTTCAAGATACGCTGGATACCGTTGGACATATTGAAAACCGAACTGAGCCAACCGGTGGAACCGGCTTGTGTTGACACGATGATTCCCGAGGACGATTGTTCTTCGGAAGCGTCTTTCCATTGAATCCTGTATCTTGCCGAAACATGTGTTGCCGCGCCAATGAAAAGGTCATTGAATGCCAGAAGCCGTTGACCATCGTTGAGCTTCGCCTCAGCCAGGAACACCTTTTTTTCCGGATATTGTTTCGACATCACTTGCTCGACCGCTTCGGAAAAATCGGACACTGTAAACGGCAACAACACTCCATCGAAGCGTGCCGGATCGGGATTGACCGCGATGATTGGAATCCCGCCGGTATATTTTGCAGTGTTGGCAACCAAACCATCCTGCCCGACAACGAGAACAAACGGGACATGCCCCTTGAAAATGAATGACGGCAGATAAGAACGATCAATGACCTTGTTTCGCACAACCATCGTGAGTTGTTTTTGAATTGACGCAAGCGATTGTTGAAAAACGTCGTGTTCCTGCTCGTAATCACTGAAATCGCCTCCCATCGACTCAATCCAAAATTTGGTCTGGGCTTTGGTGTTACAGCGTTCCACCAAAGCTTCCAGCCGAGTTTTATTCCGGACAATAATCGCGTATTCAGGTTTTAACATCGTGTTATTGGTTTTTGGTTTTTCATTTCACCACGAAGGTTTCAACGACCAATTCCCTCTGCGAAAACCCGCGTTATCCGCTGATAAAAACTTCATGTCCCTTCGTTTCTTCATGGTGAAAAAACGTGAACAACTACCCTTTCTTTTTGTCCTGAACCAACGTTTCCAGCAGATCGGGTGTAATGTTCAGGTTGCCAATTTTTTCCGCATTTTCGGCAAGCAACCGGAAAGCCAGGGCAAGGTGGGTTCTCGGATCGTTGTTGCCGCCAAGTGCCATGAGTGTTTTCCAGTCGAGTTCCTGATATGGCTTGAGCGTTTTTTCCAGAAGATAGCCCTTGGTGTCCGCGTCGATACGGTCGTTCTCCGCCTTTTTACCGATCAGTTCCTGTCGCTGGTTTTCCACGGAAATGTCGGCTTGAATCTTCATTTCCCGAAGCGTTCGCTCGTTTTCCGCCTGCTGGTGCGCAATGGAAATATCGGCTTTCAGCTTCATTTCCCGAAGTGTCCGCTCGCTTTCCGCCTGTTGGACTTTGGCTTCCGTTTGCTTTTCCGCAATCTGCTTCTTTTTTTCCTCAACTGCAATTTCCGTGTTGAGTTCACTTTCCTTGATGATCCGCTCTTGTTCGACGGCAAAATTGCGACGTTCGAATACGGCGTGGTCCGCATCCTGTTGTAGCTTCTCACGGGTTTCCGTCTCCAGTGCCCTTGCCATTTCCGGCGTTGCCTGCACTGCCAGGATATTGACGCCCAGAATTCCAATTCCGAGCATTTCAAGGGTTGACGACGCCCGGAGTCCGGCAAAGATTCGTTCTTCCACCTGTTTTGCGGCGCGTATGGCTTCTTTCAGCCCCAGTTCATGCACAAATGCCGACGCCGCTGTTTGCGATTCGTTGATGATCGTCTGGTTCAGTTTTTCGGTGTCGTTCTTTTTCCACTGGCCTTGAGCATTCACCGTGAAATCCAGCATATCGGCAAGCTGAATCGGTTTCTCGACGCGATACGTCACCTGTCCCTGAATGGTGATCTTTTGATAATCCCGTGTGATCTCACTAAAGATGAACGGCAGACTGTTGCTTCCGATGGGAATGGTCACGATGGACGTGGTCGGCGCATAGTAAAAAAATGAAAGACCGCGTCCCTGACGTTTGATTTGACCGTTTTTGTAAACGATGACGTGCATCATCGAATCGAAATGAGCGAATTTGAATCCAAGCATTGTGAAAATGCCCCGTAAAACCAGGAGAGAAAAATGCATACAGTATTTGTATTTTAATCCGGTTCCCAACGAAAATCAATAGAAATCATTGCTTTCCTGCTAAAAATCATACAAATGATCACGAGCTGGCGGGAAAGGCTTTCGGATTCCAGGTGGCTGACAAGATACGTTTTACCTGATACTTTCCGGCGGGGAAATCGGGAAAATTCTCTTGATTTCCTCCTGAGTCGGACGGCGACCGTATTCGCAAATTTCAAACGCTTCCGCATATTTGACTTTCCTGCCGACCTCTTCGCCGTACAATTCAATCAGTTTCGCACGGTATTGGTTCGCAATAGCCGCAAACCGGTTTCGGAACCGCTCCACAACCTGTCCCCGAAGTTCTGCACGAGCCTGTGGGTCCGTCATCGCCGCGACCGCTTGCGCGTTACGAAATCCCAAAGCACCGTCTTCGACAAACTGCGACTCCATCACCATGAGTGCTTCCACCTTTTTCTCCATCATGTCGTCAATCGCAACGACAATGTCCGCAGTGAACGGGTTTGGCTTTTGGAACGAGTCCGATGAGTACAGGAAAACCGGGGTTTTCCGCAGGGCGGGCACATCGGGGCAGAAGAACGGAACGCCCACCATGTAGGCGGAATCCTGCATCAGAACCCCGGTATAGCGATGGTCGGGGTGATAATCGTTCGGACGATGGCCGATCACCACATCCGCGTTCCAACGCCGGATTTCCCTGGTCATTCTCCGGCGGTTTTCGAGGTTCGGTTCCAGTTCGCCGTCATGAATGTCCCAGACAAGCGTGGTGGTGCCGAGAATCCTGGCGGCATCTTGTGCTTCCTGGTAGCGGCGATTGGCGAGAACGGCACCGGCCTGGAACCAGTGACCGATGTCGCCGTTGGTGACAGAAACAAACTCAACATGGTCGCCGCGCTGTCCCCAAAGCACGGCAGTGCCACCGGCGCGAATCTCCGCATCATCGGGATGTGCGCCAAAGCAGATGATACGCAATTTGCCGTCATCGGGGATTTGCGCATCGGACGCAATCCCACCGTAAGGTTTCGGGACGTCTTGTTGCGCCAAAGCGGCCATATTCACGGCAAAGACCATTGCCATGACGAAAAAACATCGGATTTTTTGATTCATCGCTGTCTCCTGATCGTGATTTTGGGGGAAACTCAATGGGTAAGACGGAGTGTCAAGTCCACACATTGATACTTCACTATAACAAAAAACGATTTCAAAGGGAATAGAGTACTGCCCTGCCAAACTTATATATTGTGAACAGTAACCGGGAACTTAGGTGACCCACGCAAAAACAAGCTGTTCCATCAGAGCCGCGACGGTCACCGAGCGGTCAATCTGCTCAATGACTTTCGTGGCTCTGATTGAAATGCTCACGTGATTATTGTACGACTCCTTTGGCCGGATACTACCGTTGCCGGAAGAGTGATTCGAACCGCATTTTTCGGTCGGGGCCACCGAGTTCGGGGTTGAGAATTTGCAGCATTTGGAACATCGACTCAGCCTCTGGACGTTGTCCCGTTGCGATGAGCAAACGCAAGATCGCTTCTTTCGCGTCCCACCACGCATCGGAACGAGCCGACGAACGCTGTTCGACGTTGCGCCAAAGTCTCAGCGACAACTCGCGTGACGATGTGTCCGGCTGGCGTTCCAGAATTTTGGCAAGCGGTTCAAGCAATTCCAACTCGCCGGGCGACTGCCGGAGCATCTGGCCGAGCAAATTGACCGCCTCTTGCGATTTGCCCGTGTCGGCCAATGCGTCGGCGCGAATCACGTCGAGCTTGCGGTGGTCCATGGGTGTGACGACGGGCAAGTCGGGGTTTGTATGTGTCGAGTCAGCGGTCTGGAGTTTTTGTTCGATGATTTGCAGGATGGTCAGCCGCATTTCGCCAAGTGCCTGACGATTTGCCGTCGGAGAAATGTCGGTCAGTTGTTGCAGGTGGTCAAGTGCCGCCATGAGTTGAGTCATGTCCCACTGCCGCATGGTTTGCAGGATTTGTGTGGTGTCGGTAATTTTTCCCTGGGCCGCAAGGACGTACAGCAACATCGAATCGACGGAGAGCCGCCATTCGGGCGACGCCTGTTGGTAATTCGCAATGCCGATTTGCAACATTCGTTCGACCGACTGATAGACCGCCGAAAGATCAACGCCGGGGTTCGACGCACGATTCCGTTCGATGACATTCGCATAAAGCAGACCGTATTTCGCCATGCACAGCAGGCATTGTGCGTCGGCGTCGTTCCAATCGGCAACGACCACTCCGCCGGTGTTGAGCAACCGGCGGTAAAACCACGAAACGGCCTCATTTTCCACGACAGCGTTCACGTCCGCTTTCGCAAGCCGCAGGAGATCAAAGCATTGATCGGCCAGATGGACCGCATCCAGCGCGGCAGGCGAGCTGTTCGTGATCATCACAATCGCATCGATCGCTTCGCGGTATTGTGACTGGTGGATCAGCAGTCGGGCGGTTTGCACACGAAGCGATTCCGCCTGTTTCGAGTTAGGCCAGGTCAGGTAATGCTCCTGTAAGAGCGACAGATAGTCGTCGAGCCGGGTTTCGTCACCGGTCTGCAAACGTCGTGCTGCATAATACACCGCCGCAAGGTGTGCATCGATTGCGTCACGATGCTTTGAATGCGACATGGCCAATGCGCGATAACGGCCAATGACGGTCTGCTCGCGACTTTTCATCTCGACATCAGTGGTCAACAAATCGGCGGCTTTTTTCGCCATGCGGAACGATTCCGCCGGATTGGACTCGTCCGTTGCGGCGGCAAGCCGGTCGTAAAGTTCGACCGCATCGTCGATTTGCCCTTCCCGTGCAAGGGCATCGGCCCGCAGTTCGACGAATACCGGATCATTTCCGAAAAACCGCGATTCGGCCACCATGATCCGCCCGGCACGCCAATGCCAGTACGGGGCGCAATCGCATTCGAGCCGTTGTGTGATTTCGAGGACTCGGCGTCGGCATTCGGGGAGATTCGGTGCGGTTGTCGTACCGGCGATTTGCGGCAGACTGCTTTGCGTTTCAATGTTGCGTTTCCAGAAAAAGAGATACGCCTGCAATTCCGCGAGCAGCAGTTCGGCCACGTTAATGCCAGTCTGTTGTTGCAGTGACAGTGCGGCTTCAATGGTTTGCAGTGCGGCATGAACACGGGTTTCATCCCGCAGATCAACGGCCAAAAGTAACTCTGTGGCCACAAGTTGCGAGCGTTGATGCGACGTCAGGAAATCATTGTTCCGCAGACGTTCGGCAAGTGACACAGCCTCGTCATACTGCCGCGTCACACGATAACACGCGATCGCCTCGAAGGTCGCAAATGTTGCCAACTTGCCGATTCGGGGATCAGGGGCAAACATTGGTCGTAAAATGGCAAGGGCTTGCGTAATCCGTTCATCCTGTTGCCCTGGTTGGCATTGTGCGAGCCAACGCAAGGCAACGGCCTGTTGCAAGCGGAACAGTTGCGCGAGCGTCATTTGCATCGCCGTTTCGGGGCTCATGGCCGGTGACGTCGGTTGACTTGCGATGCGTTGCGAAACGCGTTCGCGTTCGACGTTGATGATAACAAGCGTTTCGGCAAGTTGATCGGCGGCCTGCAATGAAACGGCATGGGTTGCGTTCGCGTCATGGAGAAGCAGTGCGGAGTATGCAAGTTGGACGTTGATCTGTTGCAGGCGAATCATCGGAACGAAAGGCGTATCGGCAAACCGGGCGTCGGCGTCATCGCAAATTTGTGTCAGTTGCACCCAAACCAGCGGCAGGTTTTGCGGCGCGGCGTTACACAGGTCTTGTTTTTTTGCCTGCATCAACGCCCGTGCGTATCCGGCCTTTTGTGCCGTGGTGACCGAATCCGACGCGATTTGTTTGCGGCAGTAAAAGTCAGCAAGACCGGTCAGGCCGAGTTCAATCAACCGGTCGATGTACTTTTGTTCGCGCGGCGTCAATAGCGGTCCGATGGCCGCCGTCTCAAATTGATACCATTCGTCAATAAGATAATTCTGCGATGACGGTGTGACGGTTTGGGATGTGGTGACTTGTACTGAGTTTTCGCCCGGGACCGTTGGGTTCTGTGACGTTGCAGGTTCAATTCTGAGAAAGTCGCTTCGTTGGGCAAAACCGGATCGCGTGGCAAATGCCATGCAAACGCACACAACCACGGCGGTCATCAGTGCTGCTTGAGGGCGAAACGGCAATCGGGAACAAAGAGTAGCGGAGTGACCGGATTGGGGAAATATCATGTTTATGTGGGGGAAGACAATTTCAGAGCCGCGAGGGTCACCGAGCGGTTAGTCCATTTCAAGTCGTCGAATACGTTCCTTGGAAGCGAAGACTGCAATGTCAAACTGGAATAGGGTACAAACGATAACCTCTTATCCTCAACTTCAATATCTTAACCCGCCTGCGAGAAAAATGCAACTCTTGGGGTTTGTACCAGGACTGGCCGTCAGAGTGGAGTTCGCGGTTGAAGGCATCGGAATCAACGGTGAAATTCCTTTGGTGCATTTCGTTGCAATCCCGGACAGTGGCTAAAACTCATGCTTGCTTTTCCCGTCCGTGGGATTACAATGAAATGATAGCACAAAGGAGTGGATGCAAGTGCTTTTGTTTGACAATTTTACGACAAGAAAAAAACTGTGGGTAATGAGAGGGGAAGCCATGTCCGACGAAAAAAAGGTTCTGATCGTTGCCAAGTCGCAAAAGGAAGTCGAACAAATCGTCAAACCGGTCGTTGCCCCGGAAAGCATCGAATATACCGATTCCGCCATCGCGGCAATCGCTCGGCTTTTTCATCACGATTACCTCGGCGTTTACGTTCATGGCGACATGACTCACACGATGGTTCGTGAACAGCTCAACGGCAATCGTCACTCCCTGATCGACAATCTTCCCGTCGGCGTGGCTTTACTGAACGACAACTGCAAGATTTACTGGTCGAATCGGCAATTCAACACGATCGTTCAAAAAAAACCTGCCCGCGGCGAAGGATTTTACCGTGTCCTTGACAAACCAAAGGTGAGCGGCCCGGTTTATGCTCCCTTTGCCGTTGCGAGAACGGCCAAAGAGCCGGTCGTCACGCGGCTAGACAATCTCAAGGGCTGTGATTACCAACTCCATGTTGTCCCTCTTCTGAACCATCAAAACGAAGTCCACGGTTTCATCGCCGTACTTGACGACATCTCAGAATTGACGAAAATCAACCGCAAACTCGAAGCCCTGCACGATGCTGTCGGCGGTCTGGTCGATCTGACCCCCAGCGAATTGTTCAAGATGAGTGCGGACGACCGGATTGAACTGCTTAAGGCGAATATTCTCAGATTTATCGACGAAATCCTGAAAATTGACGTTCTTGAAATCCGCTTGCTGAACCCCGGCACGCAGGAACTGATCCCCTTACTTTCGATGGGCATGCCGCCGGAAGCGGAAAACCGGCCACTGTTTGCCCGTGCGAAAGACAACGGTGTGACCGGATTCGTTGCCAAGCTGGGCAAAAGTTATTCGATCGACGACACACGGGATGACCCGATATACATTCCTGGTGCAATAGACGCAAAATGTTCAATCACCGTGCCACTCAAATTTCACGACCAGGTCATCGGCACACTCAACGTCGAAAGCCC
>WRMR01000010.1 GCA_009776995.1 Planctomycetaceae bacterium
TTTTCAACATTCAGTTTTTTTTCAAGCTGACGGCAGGTGGTTTGTCGCAATGTTGGCGAAAACTGGCGGCGGTGTTGAAGCCCTGGTACGACGAAATCGGCGAGATGGTGAAAAGTTCGGGCGTGATCGCAACCGGCGAAAAAGACACCTGCTCAGGATGAATCTCGTTTGTGCGATACTCAACCGGGAAATCATGCCGTAATCCTCCAAAAAAACTGGAAGTATTCAGAGTGTGGACAAGCACAGCGATCGTTTTGCGCTCGGATGAGAAAAACAGTGGGGACTTTGCGGTGAAAAGGTGATCGGAAGGGACACAAAAGGGTAACGAAAGAACGCAAGGATCAGAAAAAATCGCTTTGCGATTTGCCCAAAACACTGTTTCTGAACAAGGCTATTGAATAGACATCTGTCCGCCGCAAAGCGAAGAAGACAAGTCGTGGACAGTCTTGAAATACAATTTCGGTGTTTTTTGCGTCGGCCAAAGGTGTCCCGGACAAACGTGATGCGGCGGTTATTTGTTGAGCATATAATAAACATCATTCAATTTGATTTGATTTCGCAAATCGGGGATTGATGTTTCGTTGTCGATCAACAGCATTTCGATTCCGGAGATTTCGGCATAATCTTCAAAATATTCGCGGGCCAACGAATACGAAAACGCCGTGTGGTGCGTCCCTCCGGCAAGTATCCACGCATGGGCGGCCGTTTTGAGGTCGGGTTGCGGCGTCCAAAACGCACGGGCAACCGGCAGTTTCGGCAGGTCGGCTTCCGGTTTTACGCAATCGACCTGGTTGACGATCATGCGGAAACGATTGCCCATATCGACGACCGTTGCCGCCATGCCGGTCCCTTCATGCGCGGTAAAAACCAGGCGAGCCGGGTCTGCTTTGCCGCCGATGCCAAGCGGATGCACTTCGACACGCGGTTTGGTTTCGGCAATCGACGGGCAAATCTCGAGCATGTGGGCTTGCAGAATCGCTCCTTTCCCCTTGAAATGATACACGTAGTCCTCCATGAACGATGTCCCGCCGGGAAGTCCTGTGGCCATCACTTTCAGCGTACGAACCAGAGCGGCGGTTTTCCAATCGCCTTCGGCACCGAACCCGTAACCGTCGTTCATCAGCCGTTGCGACGCCAAACCGGGAAGCTGGTTCAAACCATGCAATGCATCAAAATTCGTGGTGAACGCTTTGGCGTTGGTTTCCCGTAAAATTTTGCGCAGGGCGAGTTCGATTCGCGCGGCTTCCCGGACCTGTTGGTGTTTTGATCCGTGCTTTGCCGCTTTCGGTGCGAAATCATAGCGTTTTTCGTACTCGGCCATGAGTGCGTCAATCTCCGCATCGGTTGTTCGCGCAACTTCGGCGGCAAAGTCCCCGACGGGATAATAATCGACGTGATAACCGAGTTTCATTTCCGCCTCAACACGGTCGCCATCGGTCACGGCAACATGATTCATGTTGTCGCCGAAACGCAATATTCTCATCGTTTGAGCATCCGACCAAGCGGCACAGACACGCATCCAAACGGCAATGCGTTCATGCACGTCGCTGTCTTCCCAATGCCCGGCAACGATTTTGCGAGGCTTCTTCATGCGTGCCGTCATATAACCGAATTCACGGTCGCCGTGCGCACTTTGGTTGAGGTTCATAAAATCCATGTCGATTTCCGGCCACGGAATTTCGCGGTGAAACTGCGTGTGCAGATGCAGAAGCGGCTTTTGCAGGATTTTGAGGCCGTGTGTCCACATTTTCGCGGGTGAAAACGTGTGCATCCAGGTGATGATCCCAACGCATTGCCCCGAACTGTTCGCCTCCTGGAATACTGCGGTGATTTCTTCCGCCGACTTGACGGTGTCCCGATAAACAATCTTGTACGGCAGGTTTCCCGCCTGATTCAACCCGTTGACAACTGCAATCGACTGCGTGTTGACTTGCCGGAGTGTTTCCGTGCCGTAAAGAAGTTGCGAACCGGTCACAAACCAGATTTCGTATTGTTCAAAACTCATGTCAGATTCCTTTGTTTCCTGGAGGATTGTCAGGTCACGGCAGGCGGTTCCGCGACTGCCCGTAATAGGCGTTGGGGCCGTGTTTCCTTGAAAAATGCTTTTCCATGAGCGCGGGATTCATCGGCAATTGCGGGTTGAGTGCATGCGTGATGAACGCCATTTTCGCCACTTCTTCAAGTACCACGGCATGATGCACCGCGTCGGCGATATCCTTTCCCCATGCAAACGGGCCGTGATTGCTTACCAGCACACCCGGCACGTGGAGCGGGTTGATGTTTTGTTCGCGGAAGCATTCGACGATGACGTTGCCGGTTTCGGTTTCGTAATCGTCGAGAATTTCAGCGTCGGTCATCGGACGTGTGCAGGGGATTTCCCGCGAAAAATAATCGGCGTGCGTCGTACCGATGTTCGGAATGGCACGCCGTGCCTGGGCCCAGGCTGTGGCATACGTCGAATGCGTATGGACAATACCACCGATTTTTGCACCACCGATATCCGCGAAATGACGATACAATACCAAATGCGTTGCTGTGTCCGACGACGGTTTGCACTTTCCGTCAACAACATTCCCGTCAAGATCGACGACGACCATCTGTTCCGGCGTCATTTCCCGGTAGGAAACGCCCGACGGTTTGATGGCGACCCAACCCCGCTCGCGATCAATCGCACTGGCATTTCCCCAGGTCAAAAACACGAGGTTGTGCCGCACGAGGTCGAGGTTCGCTTCGTAAACAATTTGTCTGAGTCGGTTCATGCGATCACCCGGTGAAATAGATGTAAATCGCAATGATGGTTACGATCAAGCCCGCCGTCAGGATCACATCGAGTGTGTTCCAGCTTTCACGGGTTTCCATACGCTGTTCATCGGTGGAAGTCGCGTAAGTCAAACCAACAACCTGCTCCGCCTTTGGACGCGGCGTCACCAGACTGACGCCGACGATGATCAGCGAGCAAACGACCGTCAGGAAAATGCAGACGTAAGTGAAGCTCGCCGTCGCAAACAAATACGGCGCGTAGTTCATAAAGCAGGGAATACTGGAAAAGAGTTTGCAGTATTCCAGCGTCGCATCCAGTTGGGGATTGAACATCGCTGCCGCCCAGGGAACTTGAGCAAAGGTTCCGCCCGCTTCAACGCTCCTGGCAATCAGTTCCATCACCATACGAAGCATTCCGAGACAAAAACCGGTGACCAGTCCGCACATGCAACCATAGCCATTGATTCGCTTGAGAAAAACGCCGAGGAAAAAGACGGCGAAGATCGGCGGCGCGATGTACGCCTGGACGCTTTGCAAATACTCATACAGTGAGTTTCCCATGAACGGAATGATTGGGATCCAAAGCAGACCGAGGACGACCATCACCGCCGTTGTCAAACGCCCCATCCAAACGAGCGTCTTTTCCGACGCATTCGGATTGTATTTCGTGTAAATGTCCATTGTGAAGAGTGTGGAACTCGAATTGAAAACCGACGCAAGGGAACTCATCAGTGCGGCCATGAGTCCTCCGATGACAATTCCCTTGATTCCGATCGGCAACACCTCCCTGACGAGAACCGGAAACGCGGAGCTGGAGTCTTCGAGGACTTCCGAACCGATTTTTCCCTGGGCGGCCAGTGCGTACGCAATCATGCCCGGCACAATGAACAGGAACACCGGCGTCAATTTCAGATACGCGCCGAAGATCGTGCCGCGACGAGCCTGCCGCTGATTTTTCGCGGCAAGCGTTCGCTGGACAATGTATTGATCGGTGCACCAGTACCACATTCCGACAATCGGGGCTCCGAACAACAGTCCGAACCACGGAAAACTTTTATGCGAAAGTGGTTTCCAAAGATTGAAATGGTCCAGTTTTTCATCGACCATTTCGCCTTTCTCGTTTGAGATTTGTGCGTTGATGATCACTTTTTTTTCGGCGTCATCGACAACAACGATTTTCCGCGGGGCATTCTGGCAAACAGTTTTCAATTCACTCCAGCCGCCCACCTGCTGAAGCCCGACAACCAACACACAAGCCGCTCCGCCGAGAAGGACAATCGTCTGAATGGCTTCGGTGTAAAGCACGGCACGGAGCCCGCCGAGAATCGTGTAAAGTCCCGTGATCAACACCATGCCAACCGCGCCGACCCAGAAATTACTGATTCCCGGAATGAGGGCGACCGGAAAAACCGCTTTGAAGACGATGCCGCCGGCAAAGAGCGTCACCGAAATTTTTGTGAACACATAAGCGATCAAACTGATGACGGTCAGGAAGGTTCTCGCACTTGGGGAATAACGCCGTTCGAGAAATTCGGGCATCGTGTAAACGCCGCTTCGCAGGTAAAACGGCACCATGACCCAGCCGAGGACCAGCAGACACCAGGCGTGCAGTTCGTAGTGGGCCATCGCCATGCCGTCTTTTGCTCCGGTACCCGCCAGACCGACGAGGTGCTCCGAACCGATATTCGACGCGAACAGCGAGCAGCCAATGAAAAACCAGCCGGCATGTTTCCCGGCAAGGAAGTAATCCTGGGAGTTCTTGTTGCTTTGCGAAATCACCCACCAGGCAATTCCCAGCAGAATCACAAAATACGCAGCAAGCGTTACCCAGTCCCAAAATCCCAGCGCGGCTGACGCCTGGGCAAAAAGCAATCCGTCGAAGTATGGCATGGCTGGTTCCTGTTGGTTGGTGGACAGTAGTGAAAAGTGAGGGCAGGTGCTTTTTTCTCTTCCCTCTTGCTCCACCCTCATTTTACCGTCACAACCCCCGCTGAAAAGGCCGGGAGTTCGAATCGCGCCGACTTGCCGTTATCTTCAACCTCACCACCGTTTCTGATGTTTTGACTGTCAAGGCAACCAGCACCCGGCATCGGCTTCTTGCCCTTGTTTTTCTGCACCAAACGTCACAAGACAGTGTGAATCTTTTGCCAAACGCCGTCCTTCCGCCAATGCCGGAAGACATTGTAAACTGTCTTCCATTTTGGAAAGTCACCCGGAAATTTCTCCATTGGCAACCGGTGCGCACGAAATACCAGATGGCATTGATCACCTGCCGCAGATCAATCTGATTCGGCCCTTTTTTCTGTTTCGGAATGATTTTTTTGATGACTTGTCGTTGCTTTTCCGTCAAGTCTGTGCGATAATATTAATGTCACTTTCGTGTTACGAGTGCAAGATTCAAATTGCAAATTGCAGATCGCAAAGTGTTGTTATCCGCGTCACCCTGCGACGTGTATGTACGGCACAAGGAACAGACAAATGAAATTGTTTGATATGAATTCCATTTGGTCGGGTATTTACTTGAAACCGGCACGAACCGACCTTGTGTTGGACGCAATTGTCGGTTTGTTGCTTCTCGTGATATGTGGGATCGTGTTGGGTGCGTTTTTGTTTCCGGCATGTTTTCCCGATACCGTTGAACGAGAGCAAATTGGTAAGTTGATGCAATTTGCGGTAGCATTCGGCGCGTTGTATGTTTTGGGGACACGTTACCCTCCTCCTATCCGACGCAAAATTTTTGACCGGAATCCGCCTGATAACAGCGAACGCTGTCATCGCATCAATACGAGATGCGTGAGGATTTATGCTATCCTCTGTTTGCTTTTTTTGTGGGAAAGTATCAAGACGGCATTTACATTGACGAACGTGAAATGGTTGGATGATATTTTGCGTTTCGGTTTTGCGATGATCGCGGTGTCCTTGATAACCTGGGTTGTGATCCGTGTCAAGGTGCGGAAATAACGTTTTTTTCAATGCCATACACCGGCGTCCAGAACGCACTGCTAAACAATTATGAAACCATTATTATTG
Organism: Planctomycetaceae bacterium; assembly: GCA_009776995.1. GTDB lineage: Bacteria > Planctomycetota > Planctomycetia > Pirellulales > Thermoguttaceae > WRMR01. The sequence continues at coordinate 5,791 of WRMR01000010.1, forward strand.
TCACTGTTCCTCCTTACACCGTCTCTTGCCCTTGCCCAGGACGGCACGGCGGTTTGGGGTTGGGAAGACGATGCGATCACACAAACACCGGCTCAGCGAGACACGAAACCCAACTGGAACGGTACCACAGGGGTGATGTGGAACGAGCAGCCGTTGCGGGAAACACTTGGCAATTTCGCCCGAATCAACAGCATCGGTTTCATGCTCGACCGCCGGATTGATCCCGGCACACCGGTTTCGCTTGACCTCAAACAGGTGACCGTGCGGGACGTGTTCGAGCAAGCGGCGGCACAATGCGGTCTCGGTTTTTGCGAACGGGAAACGGTTGCTTACCTCGGACCGCCTGACGCGGCGGAGTTATTGCAATTGCTGATCGCACTGCGAAGCGAGCAACTGGCTAAACTCCCGAAGGCGAAACGCGACGCGATGCTTTTGCCGAAGCCGTTCCGTGCCGAAGCGTTCGACACGCCGGTTGCAACGTTGCAGCGGTTGGCTGAGGAAACCGGCTTCGACGGCACAGCCTTTGATCGTCTGCCGCACGATGTTTGGCTGGAAATTGATTTCCCGAACGAGTCGGCCTGTGCCGTGTTTTCGCTGATTTTGATCGGATTCGACCAAACGCTGGCCGTGTCGAGAGACGCGACGAAACTCGCCCCGATACCGATCCCGCGCGAGTTGGTCGTTGTACGGGAATACAAAGGACAAGTCGCACGACAGTTGACTGAGGCGGAATTATTGTCACTGGCCCCCGATGCGAGTATCGCATCGATTTCGCAAGGTATCAGCATTGAAACCCCGCTCGAACAGCTTGCGAAAATCGAAATGCTGATCGCCAAACGGACAACGGAGTACAACGCGCAACAACGCCGGACGAGTACGCAGCAAAATCCGGCTGGAGACGCATTGACGCGTTTGCAGAATGAGCGGTTGACCGTACCCCCTTTCAGCGGTGCTCTTGACAAAACGCTCAAGACGCTTGCCGAGCGGATGCAGATCGAACTGATCATCGACGAAAAATCGTTCGCGGCAAAAAATGTACGAATTGACACGCAAATTTCAACAAGTTTTGACCAGGCAACTGCCACTGAGGTTTTTGAAAAATGTCTCGCCCCGGTCGGAGCCAAATTCCGCTTTGAAGGCGAGACCGTGACCGTATTTATGGAGTAAACTTTGATAGATTTGCCGTTGAACAAGCATTTCCACAATTTTTCTGTAAAATCATAAGATGACAAACACCCCGGAATTTGCGACGATAGACGACCTGGTGCGTTCCGTGCTTTGGCTCGACCGTTCGTTGGACATGTTATGTCCGATGGCGGTGCCAATGGGCGTCGAATCGCCTGTCCATTCGGAATGGTACTCACTGTTGCGGAAAAAACTCGTCCCGCAGCTCTCACGGCGTTCGCATCTTGTCGTGGCCGTGACGGGCGGAACCAACACGGGCAAGTCGGTCATTTTCAATCAACTGGCCGGCGAAAAAGCCAGTGCCGCCGATTCTCACGCCGCCGGAACCAAGCACCCGGTCTGTCTTTTGCCACCGGGGTGTGACGCCGGGGAACTGTTGCGGCAGTATTTCGACGCCTTCGAGCATTGTCCCTGGCAACAGGCGAGTGACCCGCTCGAAGCAGCACCGGAACATCGCCTGTACTGGAACATCGGGCAAAACGTGCCAAGGCGGTTGTTGCTGGTCGATACGCCGGATGTCGATTCCGATGCCGAAGTCAACTGGGAACGTGCCCGCAGTATTCGTCAGGTTGCCGATCTGCTCATTGCCGTGCTGACGAGCCAGAAATACAACGACGCGGCGGTCAAGCAGTATTTTCGCGAGGCGGTGGAGTCCGGCAAGCCGGTTTTACTCGTCTGGAACATGGCGTATGAAGATCAATACCGTGATGTCTGGCCGGAATGGATTTCGCAATTTCGCGCTGAGACCGGTGTTTCGCCGCTGGCGGTTTTTGCGACCCCGCATAACCGTGATGCCATCGAAGCCATGACGCTTGAAGTGCGCGACATCGGTCTGGACGGTCGCGGCGTGGCGGGGGAAGATGCTTCGATGGAACCCCGGTTTCCCGTTGTGCCGCTCCAAAAATATCTCAACGAAATCCGGTTCGACGAACTGAAAATGCAGGCACTCATCGGGGCATTGCGGCGGGTCGATGCCGAAAACGAAGGCGTCGGAACTTACCTGCGGCAAATTGAAACGGCGGCGCGCGATTTTGATTCGGCGGCCAAAACGATTCGTGACCGCGACCGTTTCGACATCGACTGGCCGACCATTCCGAAAGCAATGCTCGCCGATGAAATCAGTCGATGGTGCAACTCGAAACGCTCCGATCTGCTGCAAAATGTCAGTGCCGCATACAACACCGTACTCAGGCCGGTGCAGTGGGCATGGGGAAGTTTTCGCAACCGCCTGGCTTCAAACCAGCAAAAGGCCGAGCAAAAAGAGGAACTCGCCGCCGTCATGCAGCTTGTTGAAAAGACGATTGACCAGTTGAAGTTGCTTGGCATTGCGACGTCGAACCGGGTTTTGAAGGATGAACTGAACCGTTACCTCGGCGAAAAACGCAAGGAGTTACTCTCGGCGGGCGAACGGATTCACTCGCAAATTCCGCCGAAAACGGACGCCTACATGCGCGGCGAAGTGTATGCCATTTTGAATCATTGGGCTGAGGAAAACCCGGATCAGTGGCAAAAGCTGCACAAAATCGACGTGGCCGCGCTCGGAACGCACGCCGTATTGAGTCTCGGGGCACTTGCAACTTGCGGTGTGTTCGGAGTGGCAGCATTCGGTTCGCTGGGCGTGATGCCGCTGCTCATGACGGGAGGGATTGTCGGCGGCAGCGAAGCTTTGCTCAAAATTCTCGGCGAGGAAGTGCGAATGAAAATCGCCGAGCTGAAAGTCGCCATTCAGAAGAAATATGCCTCCTGGCGCAAGGGTATCTTCCTTGAGCGGTTTGAATCGGAACTCTGGGGCGAAATGCTCCGCAAATTCGACACTTTCTCCGCCGTCGCCCGATCGAAGGAATACCATGGCACACTCCAAGCACTCGAAAGCGTACGGAAAATTTTCAGACAGGATTGCTTGGATCGTCAGAACGGGACTCAGACACAATAAACTGTTCGATTCATCAGAGCCGCAATGGTAACGGGGCGGTCATTCCGCTCAATGACTCTTGCGACTCTGATGGAAATGTTCATAATATTTTTTGCAACACTCCTTTGTACACTGTCGAACGCCATTTGACTGGCATTTCAGTTTGTGGCCTTTGTGAAAAGCTTTGTGGAATATTTCAACACAAAGATCATAAAGGAATGCACAAAGCTTACAGAGATAAATACAAAGTCCATGGCGTTGTACGATATACAACCATAAACCCACTTGACTGCTTCACGTTGATTTCAGGTTCAGTTTTTCATGATTTGGTGTTTCGCATTGGTTTTTGTTGTCGGATTTCTGATAAGCACCGTGATGTGCGGGAGGATTTGCGTTTTCGGGCCGCACTGGGGGTTGGTTGACAACCCCGGACATCGTAAAATCCACGAAAAACCGATGCCGACCGATGGGGGGCTCGGCATCTGGCTTGGGGTTGTTTTCCCATTGGCGGTTGGACAATTGATTCTGTGGCTGCTCATCTGGGATCGAAGTGATGGCCGTGCGGTGATTTCTCTGCCGGAGTACATCGAAGTTCACCTGCCTGGCTTGTTGCAACAATCGAAAAAACTCTGGCAACTACTCGGATTGGGAACGGTTCTCGTGCTACTTGGACTCTGGGACGACCTTCGCGGGTTGAGCTGGAAAATTCGTCTCGGCGTACAATTCCTCGTTGCCATGACCATTGTCGCCCTCGGCTGGCGGGCGAGTTTGTTTCTCGACGTTCCCTGGCTGACCTACTGGTTGAGCGTTTTTTGGATCGTCGGGCTGGTCAATTCGTTCAATATGCTCGACAATATGGACGGCTTATCTGCGGGAATCGCCACGATTTGTGCCGGATTTCTCGCCCTGATGATGCTGGCCAATCCCAGCCCGGTGACGAACCAGCCGCAACTGTTTATTGGCGGCTTTTTGCTGCTGTTGGTCGGGGCAATGCTCGGATTTTTGCGATACAATCGTCCGCCTGCCCGAATGTTCATGGGCGATTGCGGAGCGTATTTCATCGGTTTTCTGCTTGCCTCGTCAACGCTTTCGGCCACTTACGCCGGGTATGACGTTCCGCGACAAACGATTTTTGTACCGTTTGTCATCTTGGCAGTGCCGATTTACGATACGGTCAGCGTGGTGCTGATTCGGCTGAAAGAAAAACGCAGTCCCTTTGTCGGCGACAAGTCCCATTTTTCGCACCGCCTTGTCGAGCTTGGCTTTACGAAACCGCAAGCGGTTGGCGTCGTTTATCTTGTCACGACGATTTGCTGTCTGGGAGCGGTACTGCTCTATCACACGACCTTCACCGGAGCGATGGTCGTTTTTCTGCAAGTGCTTCTGCTGCTTCTGCTGATCGCGATTATTGAGACAAAACGCAAACGCTGAAACGTCAAGGCAGGCCGCAGTTCAACGACGCTGGACGTGGAAATCCGCAAACGTTGCATCGCCCGCCAATTCAAAAAATAATTTTTGATGCCAATGGAGTGAAGATTTTTAACCGCCCACCCTGAAAAACAGGGAAAAATTATCCATGATTGTCGAACTTGGGCTAGAGATGCCGTCTTTGCGTGTAAGACAAAAGCGACGGCATTTTTCAATGCGTCGCTTCAACGTTCCAAATCAAATATTGTCGGATGACGGAACGTGAATCCACTTGATGTTTCAAGCCCTTGGGCCACAAGCGAATTATGCGGCTTTCATGTCAGACCAGTTCCGCTTGTAATGCAGTGCCTCAAGCAGTTCGGTCAATGTCAGTGTACGGTTGTCGAGTTCCAGCGGAATTTCCATTCCGGGGTCACAGACCAGATCGACGGTTCCGTCTTCACTGATCAATTCGTCAAATTCCCGCAACAGTCCGTCTTGCACCGCCTGGCGAACCAAGTGACCGCGAGTTGCCGAAACTTCGCCTGCCCGCTCGCCAAGGCTGTCCGCCGCGCGCTTCGCCAGAGCAGGAAGATATTCACTCGCAATCTCGACGATACGAGGCGTATAAACTTTGACTTGCATTTTCTTGCTCCTACCAGTAAAAATATATCCTTCAGTGATGTAATGTCCCCAGTCAGCCCCCCGCTACCTTGGGAAAATGTGAACAAATTTCGCCGCCTTGCCTTGCACGACAATCAGTACATTTGCGGCGTTTGATAAATTCGTTATGTTCGGTATCGGCAAAATCAGACAACACCATTAATGAACGTAATTCTACCGCAAAGTTTTCAGAAGATTTTTCATTTCGGTTGAGTTTAACTGAATCGTAACTCGTTTAGTTGTGATACGATACAAAGAGACAGAAGATAAAAATTGAAAATCAAACTTCTTTTGTAACCGTTCACGGTCGTTTTTACCGGTCGAGTAAACGGGGGTTTGTTGCCGCCGGGACAGTAGCGGAGACTTGCTGGATGACCGGTGTACCGGGTTGGCCGCAAATATCGACAGGCCGGGCGTCGGGGTAGTTCGGCATGTTGAACGCGTCGGCCAGGAACGGGCTACTCTGGTTGAATTGCACACGGCCCATCGAAAGCCGCATTGCCAGTTGTTGACCCTGCATGGAAAAGAGCATGTCAACCGTTTCTGGATAGGTGATGCCGGTCGTAACGTCCAGTGCGTGGTTCGGTGAAGCGGCGGACGCGACCAGACGCCCGGACGGATTGATGAGTTCCTGCACCAGCACACAGGCGGTTTCGCCATCGACGGTCGTGTATTTCGTGTAGGTCCCCATCGCAGTCTGGCGCGTGGTCTTGATTTTCCAATGGCCATCCGCCGTCCTTGAAACGAGTTCATGCTGTTCGAGCGGAGGAGGATTGAAAACGGTCATACCCATCGACTCGATGAGCCAATACGGATCAATCTGGAACGAATCGCGCACCGGACTGGATTCGTACTGCTCATGCCGGCTGAAATAAATCGCGTGGCTCGGGTCTTGTTTGATCCAAACCCAGAACAGCTCGTCGTTGCTGCCAATGTCAAACTCATTGGAGAGGACTGCTTTGCCCTGCGCACGATATTTTCTCGGATATTCGTAGGCGATGTTGCTGTTCAGCGAAACGGGTACGCCCTCGATGTTGATGCGGGCATCCGTTGCAACGAACTTATGCTTTTGTGCGTTATTGTTGTTGACGGCGCGAATGACATCGTTCAGCGACGCGTTCTTGGCCAAAACCACCGGCGGTTTGGGCGCAGACGTTCCCCACCAGGAACATTTGTTCAGCAACATGCAACCGCTCGCACCGCCCAAGCAGAAAACCGCCGCCACCAGGACAAAAAATCGTGCCGCCATAAATTCGCCGATTCCGTGTTTTAGAAATAAAAACCAGCGAATCATAACAAGATTTTGCACACGGTGAAAGGGCAGATTGATCGGTTTTCTGGAAAAAATGGAAGTATTATGAAGCGCAGAATGCAGAATGCAGAATGTTTAAAATCAGAGCCGCGAGAGTCATCGAGCGGTTGAAGCAGAGCAAAGTTCAGAGTGAAAATAAGGAATCGGAACATTCTGCACTCTGCATTCTGCATTCTGCATTCTTCCAGCCAGCGGTTACAGGTCTGAGTTGCTAACGACAACAACGTGAAAATAGGCCAAAAAAGAGGTTTTGTCAATCCGTGGCTGAGGACGGGATTCACGCTGCGATTTGCACCGACTCCTGTTCCCCCAGATCGGCAAAGTCAAGTGTTTTGCTGCCCTGGCGGCAGGTCAGCTCAATTTCGCCGAATAGGGTTTCCTGGTGAACCCGGGCGTATTCGTGCCGCACCAGTTCGAGCATGGCGAGAAAGATGCCGATGAGCGTCGATTTGTGTTGACCTGGACTGAACAAGCTGCGGAACGAAATACGTTCCTCACATTTGAGGCGGTAATGAATCCGTTTCATGTGCGTCGTGATGGGTGTGTCGTCATAGACGATATCCTGCCGTGCCTGCGGCGCGTTGTCACGCATGATCCGTCCGAACGCACTGACCAGGTCCCAAAGCTCAACCTCGTGGATCGGTTCTTCAGCAATGTTTTTCCGGCGAACCGGCAGGTCGTCGGCGATGCGCGGGTAGTGTTGCTGCCATTTCCGACCGCGTTCTTCGAGTTTCGCCGCGTTGTCACTGTGTACCTTGTATGTGAGCAATTGCCGCACGAGGTCTTTGCGCGGGTCTTCGATTTCCTCTTCCATTTCCTCCGTGCCGGGCAAAACCTGATACGATTTCATTTCGATCAACGTGCCTGCCATGGCGATAAAATCACCCACTGCGTTAATGTCGATCTGTTTGAGGATTTCCAGGTACTCGAGAAATTGGCCGGTAATGACGGAGATGGGGATATTGAGGATATCCAACTCGTGTTTCCGCACGAGGTAAAGCAACAGGTCGAGTGGCCCGTGGTAGATGGTCAGGTCAATGCGAAAATCGGTCATCCGGCCACTTGTTCCCCGTCTTTTTCGCGATCACCCATAACAACGTTTTCCGCTGAAATAACGCGTGGACGACGGGTCGGCGGTGTGCTGATGGGTGCGGGCGTGTCTGTGAGCGGTTGTCGTACTGGTTTTGCCGATTCACCTGAAAGCCGTTTGTGCAGGCTGAAAATCAGTTCCACCTCGCCGACCGGCATTTCAAGATGCGCGGCGATTTCTTTCGGTGACAAGCCCTTTTCGATGAGGTATTGCAGCTGGTGCCGCTTGGCCTTGCGGACGGCAATTTTGTCAAGTCCCACTTCCGCTTGAGAAAACGGGGCACTTTCGACAAGGATGGCTTGGGCGTTCGGTGGCGGCAATTTCGGGATCACCGGCGGCGCGAGCGGCTCGTCGTCAGCAGGCGGGGTTGACTCTTGCCGGATGATGCGGAGTGGTTTGCTCCCCATTTTGCGGACAGGTTCATCGGTCATGAGCATGTCCAATTGCGGCGGGACTTGCGTCAATAACTTATTGGTATAGGTTGTTTTGCGACGACTTGGCAGACCGGGTGACAACTGATCGGGCAACAGCCGCCGACCATGCAGAAGCTCATCGGGTGGCTGTTCCTGGGCTGAACGGTAATCCGAAATCGGGTACGATACGGGCGAGTCCCATTCAGGCAACGGGGACAACGGCAATTCCCTGTTTTGACCGACTTCCGTGTTGGCGGACATGCCGGATGACGAGGATTCGCTGATCGGCGTGTCCCAAGCGTTGAAAGTCGGAAGGCTTGCCGTCAATTGATCCAAATCGCGCATCGCCTTGTCGAAACCGAAATCATTGACGGCAAACGGGTCTTCAATAATGATGTTTTTAAAATCAGCCGGATCATTCGATGGTACGTTATTCTGTGGAACGGGAACTTTTTGTGAAACGCTTGATTCTGTGTCAGTTTCATCCGATTTGATGATGTGAACCCGCTCCGGTTCGGTTAACTGTATCGATGGGGCTGTTTTGTCGATATGGGGAAGAATTTTCTCCCATTGTTGCATAACCCGGTCAGCATCGGCGATCATCAGTTGCAAGGCTACGATTTTTGTGTCAATTTCAGCATTAATCTGTCGAGAAAACGTCAAAAGCTCGACCTCAAACTGTTCGACAGTAGCCTGCCGCGATAAGGATGATCCCGCAGTGGGGATATGAGTTGGAATATTGTTGCTACAATCGATTTCCGGGGGATTTTTCCTGACTTGGGCAGGAAAAAAAGGCGTCACATTGTCCGGCGTTCCGCCAGAGATGACGCCGATTTCCGAAAAGGACGCGTGTTGATGGAGCATTTGCTCATAGACATTGGGTTTTCGACTCGATTTTCTCATTTCCTTGAAAACGCGCAACAGTTTTATTCCAAGAATCAACATAATTCCTGCAATAAACATGCTTTGCGTATCAAATTGCGCAAACGGAAACACGAGTCAAGCCTCCCTGCTTTTGCCTCGAAACAGTCACTTGAGGACAGTATAACAAAAAACAGGTGTTGAACACAAGGCGAAAAAGCAAAAAGGCTAATAGACCTGTTCTCCAAACCTCTGAAATATTTTAGGTCACCTCGATGTCATTTGGCTATCTATTTCACAACCTTTGTCGCAAGATGCTTTTCATGCGTCGGTTATGGTTTTTACGATGGTAATGTTTTGCCAGCGCATTTCGTTTCATCCAACGGGTGGCGGTTTACGGCTTCAAAACGATCAGTTCGTGGCAAGGTGAAGTACAGCAGTTGTGTTACACCAAAAATATCACACGGCGGTCACTTCGTGCCACCAGCGTAATATGACATGGCCGCCCTGCATGAAGCCCGAAGTCCGAAGCCTGTGCTTGTTTTTCTGGAGTTCATGAGGTAAAATGAGATTGTCATTCAAAACCCCATCGTGATTTTCATTGTTGCGCTGGTGGCACAAGTGGTGAAAAACAACCGACGGTCATGCCGTGACCGCCCTGCCTGACAATGACTGTTTCAAAATGCCATGACCCTGTTACTTGGATTGGACATCGGGACAACGAACATCAAGGCTGTTGCGGCAGACCTGGATGGGACGATTCTTGCGGAGAGTTCGCGGGGTGTGGAAATTTTTCACCTCCCCAATGGTGCCGTGCGGCAAAAATCGTCCGACATCATCGCCGCTTCGCTGGATGTTTTGCGCGAAACGGCGGCACGGGTGGATGCCTCGCGCATCAAGGGGATTGGGATTTCCAGTCAGGGCGGAGCCATCCAATTGCTCGAACCGGATCATTCCCCGATCGGCGATGTCATCAGTTGGCTTGACATGTCCGGCGCGGAAGAGGATCAGGCGTTTGCAACACGCAAAGGTCACGATTGGCTGGCGTCGCGAATCGGTCGCGGCCGGAGCGGTCTTGCCATCGGGCAGATTTTGCGGTTGCGCAACGAATCGCCGGAACTCCTGCAACCTCCCCGGCGGGTCGGCTTCGTCGGCGATGTGGTGACTCACGCTTTGTGTGGTCGCTCCGCAACGGATGGCACTTCGCTCGGTTTGACCCTGCTCTACAATCCGTACAAGAAAGACTATGACCCCGATTTGCTGGCCGAGTTGAAAATTGACAAGTCGCAATTGCCGGAACTCATCGAACCACAGCAACCGGCGGGAACACTGTTGCCGGAAATTGCCCGGCAGATCGGGCTTTCGGAAGACGTTTTCGTTTCCGCGCCGGTTCACGACCAGTATGCCGCCGCACTCGGCACGGGTGCCGTCCACTCGGGCGACGTCATGTTCGGTGCCGGTACCGCCTGGGTTCTCCTGGCCGTCTCCGACCGCCCTGCCGCCACGGCAACCGATGACGCGTTTTTATGCACACACCTTGTTCCGGGCCTTTACGGACAAATCGTTTCGCTTTCCAACGGCGGATCGTCGTTCCAGTGGGCGATCAACCTCTTGGGCTTGCAATCGCTCACCCAGGACGAGGTGGACCGCATGATTCTCGGTGTTCCTGCCGGGTGTGACGGGTTGCAATTCTGGCCGCTCCTTTCATCGTTCGATGTGGCCGGTTTGCAACCAGGGACACACGGACGGCTCATGGGGCTCCAACTTTATCACGGGCAATCGCACATCATGCGAGCCGTCGTCGAGGGCTTGGCCTGCGAGTTGTTCCGTTACCTGCGCTTCCTGCACAATTCCGGGATCGCGATGAAGCGGTTGATTATGTGCGGCAAGGCGGGTTCCAGTCTCATCACGCCGCAGATTCTCGCCGACGTGACCGATTTGCCCGTGATGTGTGCCTCGTATTCCGGAGCCAGTGCTTTGGGGGCGGCCGTTCTCGTTGCGGGAGTGCTGCAACCGGACGAATCACTGCAGCGCATGGCCAAACGCATGGCCACGCCCGTCCGCGAAGTGCTGTCCGGAGTCAACCATGAGGTTTACCGGCAACTCCGCCAGGAATATCTTGCCGCGCTTCCGTGGCATACAGAACGGGGAAAATGAATGTATCCGAAGCATCTGCATTACGTCTGGAACTATACCGACACGGACCATGCCTTTTGGGAAGAGCATCTCACCGACTGGCTCCCGGAAAGCATCATCGACGCGCATGTGCATATCACCGATCCCGCCTTGCGGCGCGTTCCCATGACCGGTGAAATGCGCCGGCAATACTGGGTTTCCGAAGTGCTCGAACCGATGACCGCTGAAACGCTGGAGGAGTGTTATCGCACGGTCTTTCCCGGAAAGCGGGTGACTTGTGTCGCGTTCGGCTCACCCGATCTCGATTATGACATTGACGCAAGCAATGATTACGTGCAACAGGAATGCTCAAAACGTGATTGGCGGGGGCTTTCGTTGCTGTTGCCGCAATGGGATCAGGAGAAAATCGAAAAGGAACTGGCGCGACCGGGCATCGTCGGTCTGAAACCGTACTATTCCATGATCGGTTTGAACCGCGATACACGCGACCAATACATCGAGGCAAGCATTTTTGATTTCCTGCCGCACCATGTTCTTGAAGTGCTTGATGAACACCGCGCATGGGTGACACTGCATGTCCCCAAGGCGGGACGGCTGGGACATCCGGACAATCTCCGGGAAATTCGGGAAATCCGCCGCCGTTACCCTCATATCGTTTTGGTCATTGCCCATTTGGGACGGTGTTACACCGAAAAACATGCTCGTGAGGGCATTCTTCCCCTGGCCGACGATTCGGGACTGTTCTTCGACACGTCCGCCGTGGTCAATCCCGATTCCCACCGTATCGCCCTGGAAGCCGTGGGAACCGAACGCCTCATTTACGGAACGGACAATCCTGTCTTTTTCATGCGTGGACGCCGTCAGTTTACGGAAAATTCCTACGTCAACCGGACAAATCACGATTTCTTTTTCAACAAGGTTCGCGAATCCCCCGAAATCGAAGCGAATTATACGCTGATGATGTACGAAGATATCTTTGCCATCAAAACGGCAATGCAGCAACTCGGCATCACGGACATGGCGTCACGGGAAAGCATTTTTTGCCGTAACGCGGAAAGAAAAATGAAAAAGTGATATTGAGCAATCAGAGCCGCAATTGTAAAAATTGCGCAGGAAGCAGACGGATTCGCGGGAGCAACTCAACTAAAAGTGTCTTCCTTGTCGGCGTTGCGCACGACCCGGAAGCCGATGACATTGGACGTTGCGTCCGGGTTGGCACTGTTGCGGTAAGCGGAACGGGTGGCTTCGGCACCGAACTGCCATGCGCCGCCTCTCAAAACACGGCTGAGACCATCGCTCGGCCCCGGCGGGTCTTCTTCCGGGATGTCCTGTTGGTAGTAAAAATCGTTATACCAGTCGTTGCACCACTCCATGACGTTGCCATGCATGTCGTACAATCCCCAGGCATTCGGTTTTTTTTCGCCGACAGGATGCGTTTCCGATTGCGCATTGTCGTAATACCAGGCGTAACGCCCGACCTCAAGCACCAGATCGCCAAAACACCAGGGGGTGATGCTTCCCGCACGACAGGCGTATTCCCATTCCGCCTCGGTCGGCAGGCGGAAACCATTTCCCTCCAATAGGGAAACATCCGCATATTCAATGCTTCGATTTGTCCTTCGTTTGATGTTATCGATCGTGTAATACGGGGGAAGGCCTTCGCTTTCACTCAGAGCATTGCAAAATTCGACCGCACTGAACCAGGACACGCTGTCAACGGGGTTGGTTTCGTTGATCGCGGATGTACTGGGATGATACTCCATCAGTTCGCTGAACTGTTTCTGCGTCACCTGATGAATGCCGATATACAAGGGTCTTGTGACAGACACACGATGCTGGGGGTGTTCATTATTTCGCATGTATTCGTCCGAATCATGCGAACCCATGTAGAATTTTCCACTGGGGATCAACCGCAAAACCATCCCGGTCGATGTGGTCATGGTGGTCAGCTTTTCGATTTTTTCCCGCAACGATTGAGCCTCCGGGTCATTAGCCTTCAATTCCGCGTAACGTTGCACACAGGACAAGAGGGCATTGTATTGTTTTGCCGAAATGGCGTTACGAATTTCGCGCACGAGGGAATCCACTTCCGTCATACACTCGCCCGCCTCGACGTACATTTTTTTCATATCCTCATCGACGAGGACCCGCGGCACTTCTTCCAGAATTTGCTGGACTCGTTCGTATTTCTGAGCTGTCATGGCCGCTTTGGCCTGGTGCATCAGGTTGTCGGCATATTGCCGCAATTCGCGCCGTTCTTTTTGAAAAACCGGCAAATTGATTTTGGCCCAGTCGCGAAACTGGGAAAATTCCGGATGTGTGACCGCGATCATCTGTTTCAACATGGTCAGAGCGCGATCATGGCCGCAAATTTCACGCAATTTGACGATCTGTTGCTGTTGGGTATGCAACCGGTCAAGCATCTTTTGCTTGTCTTGCGGGATATTTGCACCACATTCACGGCAGATCATCGTTCCGGCGGGATTGAGACCCGGACACGATAAACATGGCTCATTGGCATTCATTTCCGCAATGGCACGACCCGTTTCGGCTTCGATCGGCCGGGAAATCAACGGTGTAAGGGAATCAATTTCGGACATGGGAAATCAATTGGTTTTTTGTAACATTTTTGGATAGTCACTGCCACAATGCTTGAATTTTTCAACGGAACTGCATCATAATATATTAGCTTATCGTTGATGAAAGAACAAAATGTCGCAACAGATTATTGGAATAACAAAAGAATAATATTTGTACTATTATCGATTTGTTGACTTTATGAAACCAACAAACATATCAACAACTTTTGGTCAATCACGGTGCAATATGCTAGATTAGAGTGTATAGGAATATTTTTTTAGCAAACTTATGAAATTTGAACACGTATTCATGCTCACAAAAATGGCTGTATGGATGATTCGATTCAAATTCCAAAGGACGTACACCTTGCGCAGAGCGTGAATCCCGTGTCAAAAGAAAAATCGCTATCCGATCCGATCAATATCCTTGTGATTGACGACGACCCCGCGTTGTTGCGGCTGGTCTCGCATCTGCTGGAGCTTGAAGGTCATAGCGTTCGCACGGCGATGGATGGAAACACGGCATTGCAACTGACACTCCAGGATTGCCCCGATGTCATCATCACGGACTGGGTCATGCCCGGCATCAACGGGCTGGAGCTTTGCCGGCGCATCCGCCAGCTTTACGAAAGCCGCATTCTGAAACACTATTCCTATATTTTTCTCCTGACAGCGCAAGTCGGTCGTCAGAATTTGCTGGAAGGTCTCAATGCCGGGGCGGATGACTTTATTGAGAAAGGGGGCAACAATTTCGCCAACCTCAAGGTCGAAATCCTGGTGCGTTTGAAAACCGCTCTTCGGATGCGTAACATGCAACGCGAATTGGAATACGCGGCAAAATTCGATTTTGTGACCGACCTTTTGAACCGCTCGACCTTTTTTGAACAAGGCCGCGACCTTTGGACGAAATCCATCCGTCAGGGATGTTCACTCGCGGCGATCATGATCGACTGCGACTATTTCAAGCGGATCAATGACACCTACGGACACCAGACCGGTGATTCGGTTCTCAAGTTGCTTGCGACGGTTTTGCAGGAACATTCCCGCGGATATGACATCCTTTGCCGTTATGGGGGCGAGGAATTTTGTGTCCTGCTTCCCGGCTGCGACGAATCCATTGCCGTTTCCTGGGCCGAACGAACAAGGAAACGTCTCGAAGCGGATCCGATCCTTTGCGACAACACGGACATCAACATCACCGCCAGCTTTGGGGTCGCCGAGAGACTGGACGGTATGACTTTGCTGGACCAGCTTGTGGAACACGCCGATCAAGCCCTGTTATTCGCCAAGGAGTCCGGCAGAAACCGCACGGTGAAATATTCCGATGTCGTTGTTGACTGTTACGATCCCCATGTCGTTCACCCTTCCCACCAAATGCTCTTTGACGGCATTACGGCCGGAGACGTCCTGATGCCTCTCGTCATGACGGTCAATATTAATGAGAGTATTGCAACTGTCGCGGATTTCCTCATGAAAACGCGAATTGAAGCACTGCCTGTCGTCGATGATCATGGTGATTTACTCGGTTTTATTTCGGAAAAGAATCTGCTCGCGGTGGTCGGTGACAAGGAGCGGTGGCAGGACGGTATCCGTGACTTCGTGACAAGAGCCATTGTGGTTTATCCTCCGGAAACCCCTCTCAAGGTCATCTATGATTTTCTCGTCCGTGTCTCCAAACGACGGGTTTTGATTGTCAAGGGCAATAAACCGGTCGGATACATCGCGCGCGATCTCCTGCTCCGTTGGCTCAGGAATCGCTGGGCTTTCATTCATTTGCGGCAACCGGACGAAATCCCGGACCCGGGCAAGAACCTCTATACACCTGAAGTGATGAAACAGTTGTTGGACAACCTGATCCGACAGTTGGATGGAATCCGAATGACTTTTGCCTCATATCACTATGAACTGAGTCTGAATGAAACATTCCAACATACCAATCCCGTGAGTGGTATCGCCTCACACGCTTCAAAGGCTCAGGAAATCATCGAACAAATTCTCATCGCCAACGCCGAATTCGTCGATCAAATGCAGGCCGATGAAAACCATCACAACATCCTGGCCGGGCATGTCCACGGCGTCACACAGCACAGCCTGGTTGAGTGACTTCCGGCTTCGGGACTTGCGTGTTTTTCTTTTTTTGCGGGAAATTGCCCTTGACACGGATGCCGGGTTTTGGCATCATTCGCCCGATACGTGTGCGGACAACGGAATCAGTTCTCATCCGTTGAAATCATGGAAAATGAACGCAATTCGACATTAACGCAAATGCAATGAGTTTTAAGGAGAAAACGAACATGCGACTGTCTCTTTTTTCACTGGGAATGTTACTTGGTCTGACCCTGATCGTTACCGGTTGCGGCGACGGGAAGAAAACAGAGCCTCCCGCACCTGCCCCGGCTAATCCAACACCTGGTGCCAACACAAACGGCGAAAACGCAAATGGAGGAGCAGGCGGCCAGACGAGCGGCGTGACCTCACACCCGTCACAGGAAGTGGTCAGGCAATTCCTTCTGGCAATGGTCAATGAGAATATCAAGGAAGCTTTTGCGCTCTTCACTCCGACAGCCCAGGCTGAATATCAAAAAACCGGCTTGGGGTTAAAACCCGAAGTTTTTCAAGGGATGACATTCCGTATCACCGGCGGTGACGAAGTGCCGGATGCCGGTGTTGGTCTCTATGCCGTCTATGTTGATATGGTGAACGATGATGAACTCATTGACAGTGTTTGGGGCGTACGAAAAATCGGCGATGAGTATCGTATCGCAAACCTGCTGATGAGTTTTGACGGCGATGTGATGGAATTGAATTTTGAAGACCCTGCCGGGATGCTCAGTGTATTTTCAGGAGACTTGGCGGAACCGTCGGCTGCAAGCCAAGTGCCGGCAAACAACCCGCAGGCAATGCAACAAAATCCCCAGGCCGCTCAACCGTTCGCGCCGCCGCAGTTTGATGAGGGATTCCAGCCACCAAACCAGACGCAGACGGCCCAGCCGAACATACCGAACATCCAGTAAGAAAGCATCTTTAACCAAAGTTTTGCGCAAGAAACAGTAGCCGGGAACGCAGAGAGGGGTCACAAAGTGGCCGAACGGAGTGACCGGAGAGAGCGGTTTCCAACCCAAAACCGGTTGCTGTTCAGTGAAAGACAAATTCCAAGGTGGATTGGTTTCCTTTTGATAACGACGCTTGGTGCCGGGCTTGTCCCGGTGCTTTTTTATTGGAGCAGAAACCACAGCGACTGCAAGGCTTCGGCGGAATGCGTCACGAGGATGGTTGCGGTACCGGTCAGCATCAGGAAACCGATCATCGCCATCAACATCGCCACACGATTCTTGTGCGCCACGCGATGCTGCAACAAGGCATTGCGCAGTGATTTCTCGAATTGGATCCAGCCTTGCATATTCTGTTGCGAGCCGCAGGCTTTCAATGTCACGTTGCGGAACAGGGTCACGTGTTCCATGTAAAACTGGATGCCGGGCGTGGGCAATGACAGCGAATTGCCTGCCCAACGGGCTTCGGAGTCGATTTCCCGCCCGATTTTCTCCAAAATCTCCCGCAATTCGCTCATGCCGATATTGTAAATCACGATTCTGAACCGGAACACTGTGCCGAGAAACCAAACCATCAGCGCGTACAGCACGGCAAGGAAAAACCAGGTGTAAAATCCCCAAAACGCGAGCGCATCAACCGGCAGAACATAGAGCATGGGCCCGGTCATGACGAAACCGATCAGTCCGAGTGCCAGGACGGTCAAATCTTCCTGACCGGTCAGCATCCGGGGACATCGCCCGCTGTTAAACGCCGTCAACGCGAAAAAATACAGTGCCAACGGCACAAACGCCACGGCAATGGAAATCATAATCGTGTCTCTCTTTCAGGCTTCGGAACTCGCGTAGAAATAGCAATGGTCATTACAATAGCATCCCGGAGCGTAAGCGACGGGTTTTTCGGTAAATCGTTTGTTGTTTCACAGGTCACTTACGTTCCCGACTGCTGTCCTGCTCAAATTGTTACCTTACTGGCATGGGGCGGTATAAACGCAATTTCCGCTGGAATCCAGTGCGACGATGAGCGGCAGGCGTTCGACGGTCAAACGCCGGACGGCTTCCGTTCCCAAGTCATCGAAGGCGACAACCTCCGCCGACTTGACGCAACGGCTCATCAGTGCCGCCGCTCCGCCGACGGCCGCGAAATACACGCCGCCGTATTCCCGGATCGCCTCGACGACCTCCGCACTGCGTGATCCTTTGCCGATCATCACCTTGAGACCGCAGCGAATCAATTCCGGGGCGTAAGCGTCCATGCGGCCGCTCGTCGTCGGGCCGATGGAACCGATGACGCGGCCCGGCGGACTGGGACAGGGCCCGGCGTAAAACACAACCTGGCCCGCAAAGGGAAACGGCGGCTCCTCACCGCGCCGCAGCATTTCGACCATGCGTTTGTGCGCCGCGTCGCGTGCCGTGTAAACCGTCCCGCTGAGGCGGACTGTCTGCCCGGCCGTCAAACCGGCAATCGTTTCATCCGAAATCGGTGTTTCCAGAATCATGGTTTTTCCTTCGCCGTGCCGCGCACCAGACCGATGAACGCATCGGGCAATAATGAATCCGAAATGAAAATCACACTGCCGTCGCGCAGGGCGATGTTGCAACCACCCGTGTGGTTGCTGCCGACCGTGGTGATGCCTTTGCCGACCAGTCCCGCCTCGGCGACACTTTGCGTCATATCCGAGTCAGGCTGCATCCAGCAGATACCTTCCTTGCGCTCCACGACCATCAGCATGTATCGCCCCGCTGATTCGAGCGTTCGCCCGCGATCATCACCAGGGTGGCCGTTGACCTCCGGGCGACGGAATAACAAATCGTCGCCGGTGATCACCGCGTAGTGGGAATCACCGGCGTTGCCGCCCGCACTGGGGCAACGGTAAAGATCGATGTTCCGCTCATGAAACTGCCGGTTGTGTTCGCTGTCCCACGGTTCGTCGAGTCGGATTTGCGAGTGTAGTTCCGCAAGCGTTGCGTCGCCCAGATACGGCAGCAGCAACGTCCGCCAACTGTGCAACGGCCTGCCGTCCGCGTCAACGCTGAACGCCGGCGGCAGCGTCCCCTGTTCCGCGTGGTAAAGGAACATCGCCAGTTGAATCCGCTTCAGGTTGTCAGCGCATTCCAGCCGCTGATACGCTCCCCGATATGCCCCACCTGCCGGAAAAAAAAAGTCCAGAAAAATATAGGCAAACTGTTCCGACCGCGACCGCATCGTCAGGTGATGGAGTGGATTGTGTGATGCTAAACTATGGTAACGAAATCCGGCAATTTCCTGATCAAAGGTTTCATTGACTCTCCGAAATACCATGTTCCAATCCTTACCGCCCCCGGCTAAAGTATTCAGGATGGTTTTCTGAAAAGGATGCATCCGCGATGATGAACCCGTACTGTCCAGCATTGTTTTCAAACTTGCAGGATCAT